>CAXAHZ010000127.1:0-5037 GCA_963968875.1 uncultured euryarchaeote | reverse complement strand
GATCGTCTGAAGCCCAGACTTTATTCGATTGCTTCCTCCCACGATGCTCATCCAGGTTTTGTTGAGTTGACAGTCGGCATTGTTCGGTTTGAATACAACAATCGTCCACGAGGGGGATTGTGTACCCAATTTATGGCAGATGAAATTGATACATCTGGTGCACCGATCGGAGTGTTCATGTCACCGACAAAATCCTTTATCCTTCCAGAAGACAAGGACATTGACATCATCATGGTCGGTCCCGGAACTGGAATTGCTCCTTTCCGTGCCTTCATGGAGCAGCGGGTACATGACGGCGGAAACGGGAAAAACTGGTTGTTCTTCGGCGACCAATCCTCAAAGACTGAATTTTATTACAAAGATACGATTGAATCTTGGATGGATGAAGGGCATCTCTTCCGATTTACCACTGCGTGGTCCCGCGACCAAGAAGAGAAAATTTACGTCCAACATCGTCTCAAAGAACACGGTGCTGAAGTTTGGGAATGGTTTGAGCGAGGCGCGTACTTTTACATCTGCGGCGACAAGACATACATGGCTAAAGATGTACATCGTGCACTGATTGAAATTGCTATTGAGCACGGTGGCCTTTCTGAAGAAGATGCAACCCATTTCATCGAGAAAACGATGATGAAAGAACAAAAGCGATATCTTCGCGACGTCTACTGATTCACGTCATTGGCAGCGGTACGCTGACAACCGGTACTCCTTCGTTTCGAGCCACGCCCTCCATCCGCTTTGTCCATACAGAATCGGGCCCCGGAAATGCGAGCATATGTGTGGCGTGTTTTATCATGCGCCTTCCCAAATCAGCTACTGCTTCTGGACGACCTGTATCCTCTGCCTTAGACGGGCGAGGTGCACCCCATGCTTCTGTGAAAATAGCCAATGGTATGTTGTTGTTATCTGCCCATCTCTCGGCGAGATAATCAACGCCACTCGCCCCACCTAGGATGACGACATCGGGATATCCGTTGTACTTCACCCACGTGTCCAGTTCATCTTCTAGAAAACCATAATCATAAAATTTAGAATTTCCACAGATGACCAAATTGATCACTTTTCCATCATTGTTCAAATCTTTGCCAGCGAGTTGTTGGAGAACCTCGCTGCCGGTCAATGTCGTTCGGCCCATATCAGTAAATGGGTGTAAGAGAATATGAATGTTCGCACGAAGGATTCCGTTTTTACCGAATTCCGGGCAAACGCTTCCGGAAAACCATCACAAGGACTACCTTATTCACCAAAACCGAATGATACATCACCGGCCACACCTGGCATGCTGTATCCTAAAAGATTTGCAACCATGTATAATGTTCCAATAAGTAAGGTCAGTCGGATGCTGTTTGTCATTTCAATTCCCTTAGATTGGAACGTCAAACAAACCAATCCTGCAACGATGAAACCAGGTGCTATATTCATCCAAAAAGTAGCCTTACCCTCATACGCTAGCATCAGCAAGTTGTGGTCCTCTACAGCGTCTTGATAATTTTGAAACCTCTCGTTGTATCGTTCAACGGCGGCATCGTATGCATCACGTTCCGTAGTATTAAGCCCGTCATCATCAGTATCAAAATCTGAAGATGAGATTGTATCGGGGGCTTCAGGAGCCGCTGTATGGTTTGATGAGTAAGTGTATTGCTCGGACATGATCATCATCAGGAAACCTAATCCCATTATGAATGCAATTCCTGCATTGTATATTCTCTTGTTCAGATTCTTTTCGCTCATATTTTTCACTCCAGTAACACTGTTTTTTAGGTCCATCATAGGGGGTATGAATCGGGGGTCTGCGGCTGCACTCTCTCCTTGCATGCCGGGTTCATTTGGCAACCACTCCTCTTGGGTTTCGTCGTAAAACCACTTCCCGTCTTCACTAAGCATTACGAATTTCCATACTCAGTCACCTACATATTCCTTCCGTCTAGAATAAGAGACCGTTTTGGCCCTAATCAGATAACTTCGGTTTCAAAGCGAGAACCGTGGAACATGCTAAATTACGATATTATCGTAAAAGACCAGTTGTTTTGACCGCTTTGCTCATAGGATACTTCGGTCGCCGTGTGTACATGGGATTCAAACGAGTCTTGATTGCAAATCGTGGAGAAATAGCCCTCCGCATCTTGAGAACCCTACGCGACATGGGCATTGAGGTTGCCATCATTCACGGTAGAGAAGACCGATTGTCTCTCCCAGTCCGTATGGCTGATGTTGCCTATGCAAACTACAAGATCAATCCACTTGATTCATACCTTGATATCGAATCTGTAATACAAGCAGCGAAGGAACTGAAATGCGATGCTGTTCATCCCGGCTATGGTTTCTTGGCAGAAAATGCCCATTTTGTGAAGCGTTTACAAGAAGAAGGAATTACGTTTATTGGGCCATCATCGGATGTCATCACACTCCTCGGAGATAAAATCCAAGCAAGAGCAGCAATGGAAGCGGCTGGCTTACCAACCGCTAAAGGCTCTTCTGAACCCATAGCGAGTGCGGATGTTGCACGGGAATTAGCTGAGGAAATCGGCTATCCGGTTATCATCAAAGCCGCAGCAGGTGGTGGCGGAATTGGTATGCAAATCGTTGAACAAGCCGACGAGTTTGAAAGCGCTCTAAAATTATGCCAATCCCGGGCGCGATCTGCTTTCGGAGACGACCGGGTGTTCGTTGAAAAATACATTCTCGGTGCACAACACGTTGAATTCCAGGTGTTGGCGGATGGAAAAAAGGCGATTCACTTTGGTGAGCGGTTCTGTTCCATTCAGCGGCGGCATCAAAAGTTGGTAGAAGAAGGACCCTGGCTCAGTGATGAGAAGCGTTCAGAAATTGGCGATTTGGTGTGCAGGGGAGCCGAATCGGTTGGCTACAAAGGATTGGCAACCTTTGAGTTCCTACGAGATGCGAACGGAGATTTCTACTTCCTTGAAGTCAATCCGCGTGTACAAGTTGAACACACGGTAACCGAGCTTATTACAGGATTCAATCTTGTTGAATTGGGCGTTCGGGTTGCCCAAGGTGAAGCACTGCCTCTCTCTCAAGAGGACATCACTTGGAGAGGCCACGCTATTCAATGCCGGTTGAATGCTGAGGACCCTCGTGAATTTGTTCCCAGCCCTGGAAGGTTATGGGAATGTCATTTCCCAAGTGGCTTTGGCATACGCTGCGATACGCATGCACATGCAGGCTATGAAATGCCAGGCTGCTTTGATTCCCTTCTTGCTAAACTTTTAGTCTGGGGTCACGACCGTGATGATGCGATTCGCAGGATGAGGACTGCCCTTGATGAAACCGTCATCACCGGCGTTGAACACCTCATCCCGCTCCACCGTAGAATCATGGATGAATCGGATTTTATCAAAGGCGATATTACCATTCAATACATCGATATGCACCAAGAATTGCTTGGTTGAAGCCATCGGTAAACCAATCTATCTCCTTCACTTGGAGGTGCCATGAGCGTCCTTGTCGTGGGTAGTTTAGCGTACGATTCAGTGGATTCTCCGGAAGGATCAATTCGCGAAGCATTGGGTGGGTCAGCAACCTATGCCGGTCTTGCTTGTCAATTTCACCTGGACCGACTTAAACGACCGGGAGCATCCCTTGTGGGTGTCGTTGGGAGCGATTTTAGAGAGCATGACCGGATGATATTGGGCGAAGCGGGGTTGGACCTTTCAGGCCTACAGGTTTCAGAAGGCTTGACGTTTAGGTGGGAGGGAAGTTACCACGGGTCAATGTCAGAAGCCGTTACCAAGGCCACTCACCTCAATGTGTTTGAACACTTTCAACCAAAGGTTGCAAAGCAACTTTCCGCACCAAACGTTGTATTTTGCGCTAATCTTCATCCCGCTATTCAAGCATCGGTCATGGACCAAACATCCCCCCGTAGACTTACCATGTTGGATTCGATGAATCTGTGGATTGATATCGCACGAAATGAGTTGTTGGAGGTCATGACCCGTTCGGATTTAGTTATCATCAACGATGGGGAAGTACGCATGTTGGCAAACGATGAAAATATTGTTAGAGCGATGACAACACTTGCACAACAAACTTCCACATCAACACTGGTCGTCAAAAGAGGAGAGCATGGCGTCATCGCCCTCCATGAAGGCCAATGGATTGCTCTCCCTGCTTATCCTTCCGAAGACCTCACCGATCCAACGGGGTGCGGAGACAGTTTTGCAGGCTCTCTTGCAGCTCATTTGTCGCTGGGTTCGGGTGCCATTGAAATCCAAGAACTCAAACAAGGTCTTGCGATAGCGACCGTCACTGCAAGTTTTACTTTGACAAGTTTTGGAACAGATTCCCTTCGTAATTTGACGGAAAAACAATTTGATCATCGTCTCTCAGATTACGCCGCTATGATTGCTTTATCCTAAATCACTCGTCCAATCTTCTCACTTTGGTTTTCTGTTCATTAGCGGTTGGCATGAGGTCTGCAAATGAGATGTCATCCAAATTTGAAGGTTGCACTTCAGAATCCAATTCCCCAACAGTAGCGAGTATTGTTCCAACTCGTTCTTGGATTCGTTCCATTTCAGCGGTTTCAAATGCCCCGCCATTTTCAGTTGACAAACTTCTGAGGACCTCGCCTGTTTGTTGTTCTTGGGCAGTTTGTGCATGTTCCCTTATTGCGGAAGATGTATTGCTCGTTCCGTACGGAGAAGGTCTTGATTGGCCTTTAGCAGATGAAAGAAACTCACTTGAAATTTTCCGTATGTGTGCAAAGAGTCCTCTCGGTTGTTTGGTTGCAGTTGGGTGAGCATGTTGGCGTTGTCGGGGTCGCAGAGGTGAAGATTCAGGACTCCTTGTTTTCTTGGGTTGAAGAGCAGGCTCATTGCGGTCAAGGCCAATGTATTGTGACTGTTCGATGAGCGGTTCAGGAATGTCTTCAATGAACTCAAGTTCAAATTCCTCTAGCAAATCAGCGTCAAGGATAATTCCCTCATGTTCCTCTTCTTCAATGGGCTCCACGTCCCGTTGCGGGAGGTGCACTTCCGTTGGGCCGATGAACGAAGGTAAGAACTGCTGTGTGCG
>CAXAHZ010000126.1:0-5122 GCA_963968875.1 uncultured euryarchaeote | reverse complement strand
TTGGAATATGCAGATTTTTGGTCCACACTCCACATGGCGAGCCTTCCTAATTTATTCACAGCAACGCGATGAGTTGAACGGTTTCCACAACGAACCTCACTCATGAGCTTGGCCCATCCATGCTCCCGTGCGTAGTGAACATCCTCAGGCAAGAGGACCAATCCGTATCTTGCCTCAAGAAACAGGTCAAAAACGACGCTTGAATCCCATTGAATATTAGGAGGCAAATGTTCAAACCCCTCAATATGATTGAGCAGCGTCTTCAAGGCTTCAGGGAGGCCTTCCTTCATGAATCCATAAAACGTTGATTGACCCGCTAGACCGGTCAATACAATTCCAATGACCGTTGGATAACGGCACTCTGTTTGATCATAAACGATGACCGGATAAACCAATTTTGAAGAGGTCCGACGGCCGTTTGTTAACTTCCCAGGCCGAAGAATTCCCTCTTCTTGGGCAGCACATGACCATTCGTTGACCTGCATTTGAATCTCATATTCCCAATCATCAGTCTCTATTTTATTCTGCATTTTTTTCTCTAACTTCTCCATATGATCTCTCTCCAATGAGGATGGCGGCCACCCAGTGTTTTTCACTAACCTAATGTAGTTTTTACACTATAAATGCTCCGCTTCAAATCGTGTCAATTGGTACTCCAAAACAACCATTGTAACAGAACAGGCACAGTTTTTGAGACATCGTAACAACGTCGGATCCCCAAAGGCTTAGATTTCTGAAATCTCGTCTTCTGCAAGGGGCGGAAGGCCCTTCTTAGCACGGACATAATCGGTGTAATTTCCGTAGTAAACCTTGACGTTACCGCCGTCTACTTCCCAAATACGATTGACGACTTGGTCAAGGAACCAACGGTCGTGAGAAACGGTGATCATAGATCCGGTGTAGTTGATGAGTGCCTCTTCGAGCGTGTCCTTGGAATCCATGTCCAAGTGATTGGTAGGTTCGTCCATCAACAGCAGGTTGTTCTCTTCAAGCAGGAGTTTCAAAAGAGCAACACGAGCGCGTTCTCCTCCTGAAAGTTGGGAGAGTTTGGTCGACACCTGTTCGCTTGAGAATTGGAAACGACCCAGTGCTGCACGGATGTCACCGTATTGGAAATCTGGACGTAATTTTTCTATTTGTTGTATCGGGCTAAGATTGAAATCAAGTGTAGCGTGGTCTTGATGGAAGTATCCGATTTCGCATCCAGGAGCCAAATCGAAGGAGCCGCTGTCGAGTTTCAAGTCTCCGTTAATGATTTTCAACAAGGTGGTTTTTCCTTGACCGTTCCCACCTACAATTCCGATTCGGTCGCCCTTCCTGACTTCCAACGATTGTTTGTTGAGTATCGGGCGCTCAAGGCCATCAAAGGTCATGGTTCCGTCTTCGATCATCAAGACGTCCATGCTTCCTTTATCGGTTGCTTCCAACGAGAAAACGAGGTCTTTACGCTTTTTTGGCATGCGGGCTCTGAGCGCTTTCAATTCCTGCTGCATGCGTTCGATCATCTTGTGCTTTGCAGAAATTGACTTGTCGTATTTGTTGGCCCGCTTCATCTGCGACAAAGCCCCCATGGTAGATTGTATCTTCTTTTCAATCGTGTTGATCATGTCGCCAAGAGATGCTTCACTGGCCTCTTTTTGCTTCAAGAATTGTGAATAATTGCCCTTCCAAGGCCATGCACGTAGGTTGTCAACTTCTACAATTCGGGTGCAAACTTGGTCAAGGAAATAACGGTCGTGAGAAACAATCAATTGCGCACCCTTGAACGTCCGCATAAAATCTTCAAGCCATTCAGTGGTTTGTATGTCCAAGTGATTGGTCGGCTCGTCAAGGAAGATGACATCGATACCGTTGAGACCTACAAGTTGTCTTGCAAGAGCGAGTTTGGCTTGCTCTCCACCGGACAGTTTGTTGACGGCCATGTCCATAGGGTGCTTGTCAAGACCCAATCGCTCAAGAATTCCTTTTGCAATTCCGGCAACGTTACCTCCGCCACTGGTGGCCAGCGTCTGTTGAAGTTGAGTGTAATGTTCCATGACAGGTTCCCAATCGCCTTCGTAAAAGGCAGGGTCCACCATTTGTGCTTCAATAGCAGCAATCTCATCCTCTAATTCTTGGAATTGACGGCCTTTGCGTCCGAGCTCTTGTTCAATGGTTGAATCCGATTCAAGGTCGCGAATCTGAGTGAGGTATGCAATACGAATTCCTGCTGCAAATTCAATGTCTCCGGTGTCTTGCTTCTGCTCGCTGATGGTGTTGAGCAGGGTGGTTTTTCCGGCACCGTTGTGGCCAACGATTCCGATACGGTCGCCGTCGTTGACTTTGAGATTGATATCCCTCAGAACATCAACGGCACCAAAGGCACGGTCAACCGCCTCGACGTTAATGAGTTCACGAACCATGAGTCTCCCCAATTATGGCGCCGCAGTCCACCATTGATAAATGAGCCCCACAACAGGAGCACATTCTGAAGCGCTAAAAGGAACAACAAGGCCAACGAAGTCGCTATACCCTTGCCTTTCATGTGTCGCTGAGAAGTAAAGTTTGACTTTGACTCTCCGACACCCAATCGCTTGGTACGGTCTCACCCTTGAATTGATGAACCAAAGCCTACTGGATGGAGCATGGCGGACGAAAGTGAAGAAGAGGTTGTCTTCTCAACATCCGCTGGACCGGTTCGTGTCATTACCGCTGCGTCACTGTTTGACGGTCACGATGCTGCCATCAACGTCATGCGTCGCCTCATTCAATCGTCTGGGGCAGAAGTCATCCATTTGGGCCACGACCAATCGGCTAAGGCTGTCGTTGATTGTGCCATACAGGAAGACGCTCACGCTGTAGCGTTGACGTCGTACCAAGGCGGCCACGTTGAATACTTCACCTACATTCGCGAACTGCTCGATGAAGCCGGTTGTGAGCACGTCCGTATCTTTGGCGGAGGCGGTGGAACCATCACTCCTCCTGAAATTCGTACGCTCCACCAGTCGGGTATTTCCAAAATTTACTCGCCCGATGACGGCCGTAAGATGGGCCTTATGGGCATGATTCAACACCTGATGGGACAAGCAAGCGAAGTTGATTTGATTTCCAAAGAACGACTTGCAACCCTTAACGGACCAGTGACTCCAGAAGACATGGCCAAGGTTGGTCTTCTGCTCACGCTATCCGAGAGCGCTGACGAGAGGACGCTCAAGGAATATCTCGCCACTTGCCGCTCCTCAAACAAAGAAGTACCCGTCATTGGATTTACAGGAACTGGCGGAGCCGGGAAATCAAGTCTTTTGGACGAGTTGATGTTGCGTATTCAGCGTGATAACCCTGGAAAGAAAGTCTGCTTGCTTTGCGTTGACCCAACACGAAAGCGAACCGGCGGTGCTCTTCTTGGAGACAGAATCCGCATGAATTCACTCTCCAACAACGACCTCTACATGCGCAGTCTTGCCAGCCGAGGAAGCGGTTCAGAAATCAGTGCAAACCTAGACCGGGCTATTGAGGTCGCCAAAGCAGTGGGCTTTGACCTCATCTTCTGTGAGACCAGCGGAATCGGTCAAGGCAGCGACGCCATCACAACGATTGCCGACCGTTCACTCTATGTGATGACAGCGGAGTTTGGAGCACACACTCAACTCGAGAAGATTGAGATGCTCGATGTGGCTGATGTCGTTATTCTCAACAAGTATGAGAAGCGAGGCAGTGAAGATGCACTGCGAGCCATCCGTAAACAAGTACGACGCAACCGTAACCTGTTTGAAATCGCCGATGAAGAGCTTCCTATCGTCGCTACTATCGCCAGCCAATTTGCTGACGGAGGCGTTGATCGATTGTGGCAGAAAGTAGCCGCTATGGTTGGCTTTGAGGCCAGTCAACCGATGGACGAAATGGGGCAACGCAAGGGTGTCATTCCCGCTGAACGCATCCATTACCTCTCTGAAATTGCCGCAACCGTTCGTGATTATCACGGTGCAAACGAAGACATCGCCCAACAGTTGCGCTTGTGTCAGCACTTGGAAACAGCCGCAAATCACGCAAAAGAACGCGGTGCAAACAACGTCGCTGATGACCTCCATGCTCAAATCGACGAGATGTTGGAAGGCGTGAACGAAGCCCGAGAAGGATTGGCTGCATTCCGTGACTTGGCAGAAGAATACGCCACTGGAGAATACACTTACCACGTCCGTGGCAAGCCGTTCAAGGTGCAAACGACCACCGAATCGCTTGCTCACTCGGCCATTCCGCGGGTTGCTCTACCAACCTTTGCTGATGATGGAGAACTTCACAGTTTCATTACCAAAGAAAATGCCCCGGGACATTTTCCTTACACTGCAGGTGTATTCCCATTCAAGCGAACCGATGAACTGTCGGCTCGTATGTTTGCTGGAGAAGGAGAACCTGAGCGTACCAACCGCCGCTTCCACCTCTTGAGTCAAGGCCAAGATTACGTTCGTTTGTCCACTGCCTTTGACTCGGTCACGTTGTATGGACGAGACCCTGCTCGTCGCCCTGACATTTGGGGCAAGGTTGGGAACTCTGGCGTGAGCATTGCAACGACCGATGACGCCAAGCGATTGTATTCTGGATTTGATTTGTGCAATACCAACACCTCGGTGAGTATGACCATCAATGGACCTGCTCCAATCATTCTCGCCTTCTTCCTCAACGCTGCGATCGACCAGCAAATTGAGGCGTATTTGGCAGAGCAAGGCAAGCCGGTGAAGTTGCTGGATGCAGCTTACCGTGGAGATCTGCCAGAAGGACACAACGGGTTCGGGCTGGCAACGGTTGGACGACGAGGCGACGAACTCGTTGACGCCAAGACCTACGACGAGATCAAGGCACGAACCTTGCAAACCGTTCGTGGTACCGTTCAAGCCGACATTCTCAAGGAAGACCAGGCTCAAAACACCTGTATTTTCTCCACACCTTTCGCCCTCAAACTGATGGGCGACGTTCAGCAGTACTACATCGACCACGGCGTGCGAAACCACTACTCAGTATCCATTTCAGGTTACCACATCGCAGAGGCTGGCGCCAACCCCATTACTCAACTTGCACTCACCTTGGCCAACGGATTCACCTACGTGGAATACTACCGAAGCCGAGGCATGGACATCAACAAGTTCGC
>CAXAHZ010000125.1:0-5143 GCA_963968875.1 uncultured euryarchaeote | reverse complement strand
ATGCAGTAAGTGCAATCCTTGCTGCCCTTTACCACAAAGAACGAACTGGCGAGGGAACTCGGATTGATGTTTCGCTTTGGGATACTGCCGTTGCGGCCCTGGTCAACCAAGGTCACAATGCACTGGCTGGAACCACCCCTCAACGCATGGGTACAGCCCACCCCAACCTCGTCCCCTATCGCGTCTTTGAAGCCAGTGATGGATGGTTCGCGATTGGCGTTGGCTCCACGGGTCAGTGGAACATTTTAGACAGAGCACTGGAACTCAATGCCCCGCAGAAGTGGCAAGAAAACAGTGTACGAATTGCAGAACGAGATGTTGTTGAAACCATGGTTCAAGAGCGCGTTTCTAACCATACAAGGAGGGAACTTGAAGCGATGCTTATCGGAATTCCTTGTGCCCCCGTTAACGATGTCAACGAAGCGTTGGAAGACATTCAATCAACAGCAAGAGGGGCCGTTGTAACCGTTGATGGCGTTGAGGTACTCGCAAGTCCACTGCGATTCAATCAAAACGAGAACAGTGAGGTTTGACCTGCTCCCCGAAGAAGGCCGGCTTGTGTCAGTTTCTCAAAGGCTTGGTCCATTCTTCGTTGGCTGAACTGACGCTCTTCTTGTAGAAATTTCACCAAACCTTTGCGGTCGACTTCACCTTGGACCAGGTGTTCATCGTCAACTTCGACCACCGGATGATTAAGAAAAATTTCTCTTATTTCATCAATACGCTCTGGCAATTCTTTGCCTTTCGCCTCACAAACAGCTTCGATGGTCTTGTATTCACGTATCAATTTCAAGCCCGTCTTTGGCCCAATGCCTTTGATGCCCGGGTGGAAATCCGTACCTATCATGATGGCCAGATCCACCAACTGCTGGCGTGACAAATCTTGTTCGTCCAGCATGGATTCCAGGTTGATTTGTTGAGCGTTGACAATGCGACCGTAGCGCTTTGCGCCGTCATCCATCAAATTACGAACGAGTACAGGTGAGCCATACAACAACGCATCCCAATCTTGCGTTGCTACAACATCAAGTTGACCTTTTGCAGCCATAACTGCCGCTTGTGCTTCTCCTTCTGCAGCGGCCGTCACCCAAGGCACACCCATGAGGTCCAGCAACCGTTGCGTTTCTTCAACCATTTTTGGCGAGTAGTGAACGATGCGTTGCGCCATTTTCTGAGCAAGAGAGAAATCTCCTGCTTCAAGCGCTTCGGTGTGAATGCGTTCAGCCTCTTCGCGTCGTGCCCGACGTTGAGCGAGTTCCTCTTCCTTCAATTCAGGCGAAGTGCCGTCAAAGACGTACACGGGTTTGATGCCTATGCTGAGTAGAGTCGTGGTTCGATGGAGGAATCCCATCAAGTGAGACACTGGGTTTCCATTCGCATCACGAAGTGGTAGCCCGTCGCCTTCAGGGGAGCGGTCTCGCATGGTTGTAAGAAATTGAAAGGCTGTCAAGAAGGCATCAATACCGACCTTTTTGCCAGCAAGTTCTGCCAGGACAATCGTCTGTGCCGGTGCTAAATCCTTCAAATTACAGCCCATGGTGGAAAGGAGCGGGTCACCCTATGTAGGGATTGGCCTGCGAGAGCATCAAGAAGGCAAAGCCACAGGCGAGGTCATGGGGGAACATCTCGCTTGTCTTCGTGGATGGCACCCTGCTCTCGCAAATGCAGAGTTAGCGGCGCTGTTGCCTGAGGCAAAGCCCCGCCCAACCAGCGCTTACCGCTGGACCTATGTTGACAATACAACACCTCCTCAGAGGAATCAAGCCCTTCGGGTTGCGAGCGGATTGCAATGCTTTCTTGAGGACGGTTTCATTCATCCATGGAATGGCGATGATGCAGTGTTTTTAGAAAGCGTTGAAGCTTATCTTATTCGACACCCAGTAAGCGGTTCCGTTGCTGTAAAACCATGGCGGCAAGAAGGTAAAATTCCGGCCCTCAGCACAAGCCAACTTGCAGGAAACATTGGAGGAATAATGGTTAGAGCCGGTTACGATATTGACCTTGATAATCCCGATTACACACTGGCACTCATCGCTGACGGTCAATCGTCCTCACTTGCATGCGGATGGATGGAAGGCGAGGGAGCTGCGTCGTTTGAAAGCGGTGGGCGCCGCGCA
This sequence comes from uncultured euryarchaeote, assembly GCA_963968875.1. GTDB lineage: Archaea > Thermoplasmatota > Poseidoniia > Poseidoniales > Poseidoniaceae > Poseidonia. Next base: position 3,026 of record CAXAHZ010000125.1, on the reverse strand, counting down.
TCGGAACGTCCTTTCTTCAAGCCGGTGAGTCTTGACCCCCGCCTCGCTAGATTGGTAGTAAACCTAGCCGCAGGGCCCACTGGCTCAGGGCCGGTTGTTGACCCAATGACGGGCACGGGTGGCTTCATCATCGAAGCATCGCTAAGTGGAAGGGACGGTATCGGTATTGACATTCACTCTGAAATGGTTGCTGGTGCAAAGCAAAACTTGGGCTGGGCTCACGGCGAGGATTCGTCGCCCACCTGCACGATTTCCAGAGGCGACGCCACTCGGATTGCAGACGCACTCCCTGCTGAGTGGCTTGGCACAGTGGCGGGGTTTGTCCTCGACCCACCCTACGGAAGAAACTCTCACGGGAGCATAGAAAGCCAATCTCTGTTGAAAGCCACATTGCAAAGTTCCTACGATGTTGCTTCGCCTGCGGCTGGATTTGTACTCATCTTACCGATTGAACCCATGGGCGAACGACCTCACACAGAGGTAGGTTTGGATGAGAATGTGGAACTGCTCAGTGGATCTTGGGGGGACTTGAAAGAACTCATGACTGTATGTGGATGGGCTGTTAAATCCGCCCACATTGAACACGTGCATCGCAGCCTTAGTCGTTTGATCCTTCTTGCAAAATACGTTCCTCAAGGTTGAGGAGGGTGAACGCCATGTCGTCGGGTGGGCTTGGAAACTGGCTTCTATGCGGACATCCTTCGTCAAGAATCGCCTCATCGATCTCGTTAAGCACATAAGGATAGGTTTGACAACCTTTAGGCCTAATCTCATACACCGAACACAGACCCTCTGCATTGATGTCTGCTGACTCGGTGAGCAGAAACACGCACGCTCGCGTCGAAGATTGATTGAGCAAGGTGAGCGCCCCGTTGTTATCCACGGCAAAGTCAGGCACCTGCATCCCGGTTCTGCGGGCAAGGCGAGCAGCCTCAGCCCTGGTAATGGGCATGGTCGTCTCACGGCAACATGCCGAACATCCAGTTGGGATGCAAGGGAGTTTGCGCGCCATGCCCCTTCCAAGCCACCCGCCTTATTCAAGAAGGGGGGGCTTCTCGGCAAGAATACGGGCGATTAGGGTAGTCTGGATATCCTTCCGGCCTTCGGAGCCGGAGACGGGGGTTCGAATCCTCCATCGCCCGCCAATGTATCAGGCTACAAGCGCATAACCACAAGCCTCGAGAAGAATCGTAAACTTCTCGTGGTATTGTTGGGCCAACGGAGTGTCTAGCAGGAACATTAGCACATAACTTGTCTCGCTGTTCTTTTGATATTGCACACCGCTGTCGTCGGGCGCCCAAACACCACCCACCGATATCTTGTCAAAATGTTCGTTGCCCCATGCAATCAATGCTTCAGTCGGTTGCCATGTCATAGTGATCCCTCCTGATTTGTAGAAGTGTATGCGAATTAAAAGTGTCCTTCATTGTCCGTCCTCCTCCTTTTCTTTGCGAATTTATAGTTCCTTGAGGTGATGATAGTTACCGTTCTAATGCAGAACCCTCTGAATCGTGCAGACCACCATTGTGTCCGTTGGCCAAGGCCATCAAAAATGCGACTTGACGAGGATTAATCGCATGGGGGCTTCGCTGCTCACGAACCCGTTCAATGGCCGTTCTCATTTCCACTCCCCTCATCCACATGTAAATCGATGCAAAGGTACCCGCACGACTCAAACCGCCCATGCAATGAACGACGACCTGTTCACCTTCGGGGATACTTTTGATGATATCATGAATGATCGGAAGGGCCCCTTCCATCCAATCATCTGTTGGAGCAGTGGCGTCAGCAAGAGGCAGATGATTCCAAACCATATCGTGTTTACAAACCTCCCCTTCTATGCCTTCAACACGGAGAATTCGCATGTCATCTCGTGTGATGAGACTGATAATCCTCCCTGCGCCCATCTGCTTTAGGGCTTGGATATCAACATCCAGTTGCCGGTTCCAACTTCCGGTTGAAGCCACAGGCTGATACTTTCCAGGACAAAGCGTAATGCCAAGTCGGCCCTTTTCCCCGCCCTCTTCAAACCATGAGACGTAAATCGGATGAGTTGTGCTGTTACGCATTTATTCATCCCCATTTCTGTATCTGCTACCGTATGCCCACATTGTCCTCCATACATCAGCACAAACACCGTGAAAATTATTGTCGGTTATACTGTTTTTGAAATTATCATAATCCATAGTAAGCATGTATTCTGCGAGCGCGTGTTGAACAACATCACGGCTTACGACTGCCCTAAAATGATAATCAGCATCTTGCAGATGGAATACCTCGACATCGGGTAGCAGGGCTTGGATGTGGTGTGGATGGCGCGCCCTAACGAGCAGGTTGGCTGGTTCATGGCGATGAGCGACGATGGACAAGAAGCCGCCTGATATGTACACCCACATTCAAGCCACCTCTATGCCAACGGAGCCAGATTTAGTTACGGTTTGTTGTTGTGAAGTTGGCCCAGTCTCATCTTGACACCCATCATTTGGGCTGTACAGAGGGCGGAGCACTGTGGCCTCGTCAATGTGAAGTGTGTAACCCCAATGCATGTATGCACTGTATTGTAGGGCAAGCAACCCCAAGGCGGCGGCATCGTCAATGACGAGAAGAACCCGCGCTGTGTTATGGTTCAACGATTGCAACACAAAGCCTGACTTTTTGTAGTCACGTGTGGCATCTGGCCATCCGAGCCAATCGGGGTGATGTATTGCATTGCGCATGTATTCAATGCACTTTTCTTTTTGCACAAGCTTGATCTGCTCTTCATTAAGTTCTGGTAACGTGATTTTTTTTCCGTTTGCTACATCAAATATTTTTTCTTCGCCGAGCATGTTTTCCTCTCCAATAGTAATAGAACATGACCCTTTATCAACTCTAAATTAGACGCTCTAACATCGCTTTTCTCCATATACTTTTGTGGCTTTTACCCACACAAATAAACCATAATAAAAAGCGCTCTAGATTGTTAAATTGTTGGGACCCCCGGGCGAACCCAACCACGGTTCATGTACTCCCCGCGACAAGTATAA
>CAXAHZ010000124.1:0-5209 GCA_963968875.1 uncultured euryarchaeote | reverse complement strand
TGGCTATCGCATCCGGGGATAATGACATCAGTAATCCTGTTAGTTAGAACGTGCTCCATCAGACGATTTCTGTCCTCCTTGCTTGAACAGATTCCAGAAAAGCGCATCATGCTGTATCCTTCAACAGTATCTGCCTTGAAGTGCGTATTGGCCCCTAAGCATGAACAATCTGCAATCATCATCCGCCGCTTTCTACCTTCATGGTCGAGTCTCGTTGTGGCAATTCCGTATTCATTTGGGGGTTGTTTGAGCCACCGGGCTCCTATGAATTCGGAGGATAGCCAATAGAGAATAAGAAGGGTAAGCCCCAATCCAGAACTCTGTTCGGGCATTGATAAAAGCAGCAACAGTGTTCCAAAGCCATAGATGCGCCACCTCCAGAATTCTGCCGTTTGGGTATTGAGCATTCTCCCTTTACCGAGGAATGCGATTGATAGCCAAGTAAAGGTGAATATCATTAAAATCCATACGCTCAAGAAAGCATAGAGCAGTAGTTCAGCAGCGTCATATTGCGCGACGAGGTTAACTGATGTGTGATGTTCATGCCCAAGTTGGTAGAGCTGAGGGAATATCCACCAGATCAATACTGTAGACAAAAAGACAATTCCAAATGCCCCACTTAAGGTCCATCGCTTGAACGCCTTATACTCTCGTGGTAGGAGTCCCGGTTTCGAGAATTGAAGAACATGGAACACCATCAGGGGCAAGGCACTCAACAGCCCGAAAATAATTGCAGATAGCCAACGTACAACACTCCATTGTGCAGGGTCGTATACATTGAGGCATTCTGTTGTGCATGGCTGCAGGTGATTAAGGAGAAAGAGAAGAACATCGTCAATAATAATCAGCCATCCTATGGAGAGGACGCTGACACTGAGAAATAGAATTGTCGTTCGGAGCGTTAACTCATCCAAATGCGTTTGTACTGGTGTATTGCTGTCCGATTCGAGAAGAATGGACATTGACTCCAGCTCATACGAGGTCCGTGTACTGCTTTGCAGCCCTTGCCTGGACAATGGTTCGGTATACGCCAAACACTGCCCAAAGGGTAAGCATGCCCACTACGAGCGCATATCCCCACGGTTGAGAGTTATCAACCAGGTATGCGAAGAGCAATCCAAAGCCTGCTGCTAGTGCACCACGGCGAACACCTTGCGGTACTGCAAGACTTCGGTCAAGATGAGGTGGCCCTCCAGAGAACTTTCGTTCGTAGAACTCTCCTTGTACAACTGCTGCGATAATAATGAGTGAAAGTGTCGTCCAGTAGTAGAGGTTACCATTGGTAAAGAATTCATCAGCGATTCCTTCCTGTCGTTCTGCCTCAATCGCTTCCGGGTCTTCATCCGCTACAAACAGAGCATCATAGTCGCCCACGCTAATGGTTCGGAGGGATACATCTTCATCGGTTACTACTTCTGCGGACCCCGGTTCGCTGACAATAAAGGAGAGAATGTTCCATTTGTCACCTTCGTCAAAGTTTCCGTTTCCGTTTACTGCATTTCCTACAAGTTGGAAGTTAACCGAGCCGATGTCTTCACTTGGAGCCGTCCATGTGACGACCCAGTCGTTTCCTGGCTCTGATTGAGAGAGTGCTCCAGGTTCATCAGGATCTTGTTGGCTGCCTTCACCGGCGGTAAGGTTCCCTGCATTGTAATCAAAGAGAACAAATCCGCCGATTTCGTTGGATGCATGTTGAAGGTTGATGGTAAATTCGTAAGTCTGGCTAATGTTGTAGGCTCGCGGTACGCCTGAAATTGATACGACGACTTCAGTTGATGGGGCACCGCCACCGTGGCATGTACAACCGGTTTCAACAATGATTCCACCACCGTTCTCCCAAGGTGGTCCGTTAGGGTTCCCCAAGGCTGGTGCAGCAAGCATGATTGCCAGAATTACCATGATGGAGAAGTTGCGCACTGGTCGTTGCATGGACTCACCTATTTTTTTCCACTTGGCCCCGCTCTTTGAATGTTGCTTCCTCACCGTAGGTTATAGTCGGTTTCAAATTTCCTTGATTGCGTTGTTCAAGCCGGTCATCATAGCCTTTCCATCACCAAACAACATCATGGTTTTATCCATGTAGAACAAGTCATTGTCTACACCTGCATATCCAACGGATAGAGAGCGCTTAATGATGACAACAGTGCGAGCTGCATCAGCATCAATAATTGGCATTCCAGCAAGCGGTCCTTCACCACTGCGGGCCGCAGGATTGGTAGTGTCGTTCGCACCGATGATAACAGCAACATCGCATTCAGGGAATTCAGAATTGATTTCATCCATTTCGATAAGTTGTTCGTACGGCACATTAGCCTCGGCAAGAAGGACGTTCATGTGGCCAGGCATTCTTCCTGCTACTGGGTGGATTGCGTATTTGACTTCAGTATCGAATTTTTCAGTAATGAGGTCGGCAAATTCCTTGACTTGGTGCTGACATTGTGATACTGCCATACCATAACCAGGGACAATGATTACTTTTTGTGCCCCATCGATCATCATAGCAACTTCATCTGCATCTGACCCTACCTTCGTACGTGTGAGTTGTGCCTTTTCTCCGCTTCCTCCAAACGATTTGAACAAAACATCTGGAAGGGTTCGGTTCATGGCTTTGCACATGATAAACGTCAGAATAAGACCGGATGCTCCGACCAGTGAACCGGCAACGATGAGAACAGAATTACCAATGATGAATCCTGTGAAAGCAGCGGCGATTCCTGAAAGGGAATTCAGTAAAGAAACAACAACGGGCATGTCTGCACCACCGATTGGCAAAACCAAGATGATGCCTAGGATACTTGAGATTCCAATAATCGCCCATAGATAATCCGTGTTTCTTGGGTCATCAATGCTCATGTAAATCAAAGAAATGACAGTGAGCATGAGCAAAATCTTGACGGGATTAAGCCAAGTAGGCCCCCATGTAGGTGTCTTGAACCACTTTCCAAACACGGAAATACCGCCCTTAAGTTTGAACATGGCGAGTATTGAACCGGTTAGGGTCATCCATCCGACGAGGGCCGATAAGCCCGCAGCGACCATGATGACTTGTATCTCAAGTCCAATTGGGAGAACAAGGTCTGTATTCTCTATGTATTTCCAGGATTCTGATAACGCAACCAATGCTGAGGCTGCGCCTCCAAATCCGTTGAAGAGGGCAACGAGTTCTGGCATTCCGGTCATCTCAACTCTGATGGCCATAATGAGTCCAATCAATGAACCGATGATAAGTCCCGCAATGATGAGGGTCCAATTTGCCCCACCAGCATCCATTTGCATATCGAGAACGGTTGTTAAAACTGCGACGAGCATACCCATTGCACCGTATTGATTTCCACGAGGTGCAGTCCGTGGATGTCCAAGTTTTTTCAATCCAAAAATAAAGAGGGCAGCAGATAATAGGTATCCAATTGGTATCCATTCTTCCATTTCAAGCCCTCCTTTTCTTTCCAGCAATCATATTGAGCATCCGGTTGGTTACGGCAAATCCACCAACGACGTTGATCATGGCCAAGACGACAGCAACAAATGCTAGCAATCCCGATACTTGTGTCGCCCCACCTTCGTAGGCTACATTGGCAGCAAGAAGTGCTCCAACGACACTGATTCCTGAAATCGCATTTGCACCGCTCATCAGTGGTGTGTGAAGGGTTGCGGGAACTTTAGTGATCAACTCAAATCCAAGAAAGATGGCAAGAGTGAATAAAGTTAGGCTAGCAATCAATTCTTCTGGACTCATTCAAGGGCACCTCCTAGGCGTGTTTGTTTTGGGTGTAAAACTCCATCTTTACAGATGAGTACTCCACCCATTCCATTGACGTAGAAATCAGAACCCTCTGGGGCTCCCACAAGGATGTCATCTTCGTCGGAAATGACTACATTTCCTTCGTTGACGAGTGCCGTATAGAATGTAGTCAGATTGTTTGAGTAAAGCATACTCGCCGTGTTTGCTAGTGTACCGGGCAGATTTGAGGTTCCTACGATAATGACTCCGTTTTCGGTGATCGTCACCTCGCCTTGTACAGTGCTTTCACAATTCCCACCTACATCAGCATTCATGTCAACGACAACTGCCCCTGACTTAAAATTGGCAACTGCAGATGAAGGGACGGTTATCGGTGCCGGTCTTCCGAATATACGGGCTGTAGTGACGATGATGTCTGCATCAGATGCTACGCCACATACCGTGTCGTTGACTTTCTGAATGAATTCTGGAGTCAGAGGTTTTGCGTATCCTGATTCATCTTCAAAGTCATCCATTCCATCAACTTCAATGAATCTGCCACCAACCGATTCAATCTGTTCAGCGGCGGATTTGCGAACATCGGAGGCATAAACAATGGCTCCCAATCTCTTAGCGGTTGCAATCGCTTGCAAACCTGCGACACCGCTACCCATAATCACGACTTTTGCAGGGCGAATTGTTCCAGCAGATGTGGTCATCATTGGAATGCCTCGGGGAACGTTAGCGGCTCCAAGTAAAACCGCCTTGTATCCTGCAAGATTGTCTTGGCTTGAATTTACATCCATTGACTGAGCTCGTGAGAGTCTTCTTGGGATCATGTCCATTGACAACAGTGTGATTTTTGAATCCATACAGGCCTTAACATGTTCAGGATTTCTAAACGGGTCAGAAACACATGCTAGATTTGTCCCTTCAGCTACACCTTCAATCCCGGGGAAACGAATGCAAACAAGGTTATCACAGGCGAGTGCTTCGTTTCGACTGACTATTTTAGCACCAGCAGATTCGTAATCGGAATCAAGATAATTGGCCGATAATCCAGCTCCTTTTTCGATAAAAACCTCAAATCCGGCTTTTGTGAGTTTCTTCATGCTTGAGGGGACAATACCCACTCTTGTTTCGCCTTCGGGTTCCTTAGGGACGCCTAGTTTCATACCAATCTCACACCTGGGTCGCTCACCAACCGGGTGAGTGATATGTTTCCCACTGAAAGGGGGTTTTTAGATAAGTCGCTTCCAACCTATGAACTATACTTAGATAAATTCCCTTGGTTCGGCCGCAGTGTGTCATTGCCGATGACTTTGCCCAATTGTTGTCACCATTGTCCTTATGGACTGAAAACGGTTGGTGTAAATCAAGCGGTGAAACCATGGTAGCAGGACGTAGAAAAATTGCAGTTATCGGAGCAGGAAATGTTGGTGCAACATGTGCCTTTGTATTGGCACAAATGAAAGTGGGGGACATCGT
>CAXAHZ010000123.1:0-5265 GCA_963968875.1 uncultured euryarchaeote | reverse complement strand
GAGTCCAAAATGGAGAGTGAAGTGACGGTAGGGGACATGGTATCAAAGAGGAAACGGACCGGAGTGAGTATAACCGTTCGGTCTTCGCTCGTACTTGACGGAACTCCAACAGGGCCCGTTCTACTGATAATAGGTTGAACCTCAAGCCATGTGTTGCTGGGAAGGTTGTCAGACCCCTCGGGAGAGATCAAGGGGAGGGAAAACCGGCCATCTAAACCAACTTCAACCGACCATTGTTTCGACCAGTTCACAACAGGACCGAGCCATTCATCGGGACCCCCTGAAGCATTTCTTGGTGGAACTGTATGTAGATTGATTAGAATCTCGGCTTCTCCGGCCTCTATCCACTGGTTGGCAATGCCCTCCATTCGCACTCTCCCTTCTGCAATCATTGACCGGTTGTCCGAAAGATGGAACGGCCACAGAGGATTTGTCCAATCATCCAATCGCCTCGACAAGTCATCCGTGACTCGGAATTCCACGATCTCCATGTCGTTTTCAATTTCGTTGAAGTTCGTTTTCCGGACAGAAATAACCGGCCCGGTGTCCAACCCGTCACTGTCTTTACCGTAGGCGAGGACATGAAGGTCATCCACATCGTCTAGGAGCCATGTGCTTGTGAGCGTCCAGGTAATTTCACAAGAGTTAATTTCACAGACAACCGATGAATTTGAACCGTCAATCGGAGCAAGACCAAAACCGCTCAAATGGAGCCAACGCGGCGATGAATCAATGCGGTCAACCCTCAAATGAAGGAAAGCATCGTCAGCGAGAGGGGTCGGCGAGAGCAGGAGGTCAACGCTCGTAATGTCAGGTGCATCTTCCAAAGAGTTGAGGGGGTTAGAACGTTGATGATGTGTGACGATGGTGATCGCCTCTCCAGGAAGCCACCGAACATGCGATAACGGCTCTACAGATTCAACCATGAGCGGGGCTGTTTGGGCCACCACATCAATGGTCAAACCGCCAATTTGTGTTGAAACATGAAGGGGGATATTCAGTATTGCACGCATGTCACCCTCAAACGACGCTGATTTTGCCTGATTGAGGAGGGAAACGGGGATGGTAAGATTCAATGTTTGAGCGGCATACATGTGACGGAAATCAGTTATCTTCAGATCGCCTTCACCAACGAGCAAGACCGACAACTGACAGTTTGCAAGGTCAACATCGTTCGCATAAGGTCGCTCAACGACCTTATTTGGACAGCTTTGATTGGTTGTGTAGACGTAACTGGACGGTTCAGTAATTGTAGTATGAAGAACGCCGTTAACATAGAGATCTACTGCTCCGGTAGTGTTGGTGACCAAGATGTTCATTGCAGTTACCTCCGACGGTGAAACCGGGTTCATCGCCGGTACAAGAGCCGTATAATTGAGAAGAAAAGGTAGGTTGTTGACGTGAACCAACGGGGATGGTTCGCTTGTATTCCAGAACCATGATTGTTGATCATAACTGGCTTTTTGGAATTGATGGTTGAGTCCAAAAGTCGAAGATGCTCCTTGTTCAGGCCAATTCCAAAGACTCAAAGCGCCTGTTCCAAGTTCCAATTGTGGTGTACTTGGTGCAGAGACGCAGTCTAGACTCAATGTTGCTCGCCTGAATACCTCGCCGCCACTGGCCTCAACACGAATTGAATGAACAATTTCGGGCAACCCGAGGTAAGACATGTTGAGTTGAGTGGTTCCGCCGTCTGCGGAGTTGTAGTATGAACTTACGAGTTGAACTCCTGTGTCAACCCAACTCAAATTATCACCCTGTGAGGTTATTCGATATCCAGAATGTGGGCAAACGGATGCGTATGGGAGATCAATCGATAAAGAACCGTTAATCAGGAGATGTCCATTGTTTGTTCGATTTGATTGCTGTTGGGTTGAACTTAGCGCTTGAAGGTATTGAGGGCCAATGTAAACTGTAGTTCCAACCGTCAAACTGTGGATCAAGGGCGTAATCAAAACATCTTCCGTACTCATCCTCACGCGAAGATGAATGCTTGAATGCTCAATGGGGTCAATGGTAAGGTGGATTGGAAGGCGAAGACCTTGATGCCCATGAATAGGGTCACCTTGAACATCCAATATGTCAACAAGGATTTCAGTTTCGTTAGAGACATCGGTCCATCCATCAACAAGACCGTAACCGTAGAGAGGGTCGGGCGAAAGCGCAGGTGAGGTCCAATCTCCTTCACTTTCAAACACATCAACCTCAATTCCTGCATCATCAATGTACCAGCCGTCGGCTTCGATGTAAGTGTCAGAGAAAAAGGAAAAACGCGCCCTAACGGTCATCCCTGACATATTTGAGAGGTCCATTGTTTTCAAATCAAATCCTCGGGGCGCTTTATTCCCGCCACATCCTCCAGCAACATTGGAACCGTCAAAGATACCCTCTCCGAAAAAGGGCGAGTTGGTATTTGGAGTGGAGATTTGGTCATGGAACGATATTGTGTCCGCAGGTATAAACCACCACGAATCCCCTCCATCAGTCGAAATTGATACCGCTCCCCCGTCCCAATCAGCCTCCGTACAGACCCATGAGCGAAAGGAGAGGCGTGCGGTGGCATTCTCCGGAATTACATATTCTGGACTGATGAGATGAGTGTATATGTTGGGCTCATAGCTGGTTGTTAGATTGATTGCTGCTCCATTGAGTCCGGAATGGAACGCTCCGGGGCCGTACCCGGAGGTATTTCTTGTCTGACCAATTTCCCATGCTTGAACTCCTGTACCCTCAACGTACCATCCTGACGGTGTCGTCAACGTTGATTCAAAGGAATCGACATCAAATGTTGGCCCGTTAATCCCGTATTGATTGGTCCAATTCCATTCATTGGGGTCTCCAGTTGATGGGGCAAGCCATCCTTCGTTTCCTCCAATTTGCCCCGTAGGTTGCTGTGAAAAGTTTGCAAGTTCTCGCTCCTGTTGTAACACGGTCCCCCGACTGCTGTACGCCTTCAAGTCGTCGATCATTATCCCTTCCCACCCCGATGCTCCATTGCCCCCGAATCCAACCTGTGAACTTGTGAGTACGACAAATTCAATGAGGGCTTGACTGGCATTAGCATGGGACGCAACGTTGGCTGGCAGGGAATAGATTCGGGGGACCCATCGGTTTGATTCGTCCATGTAATACGTGCCCTGCCAGTTTAATCCGTTACCAGGGAGCCCAGGGATGCCTGAGATGAGTTGCCATGTGCTTCCATTGTCAAGACTTAGGAACGTTTGCATGTTATCGCTGAAACTACCTTCTAAATCCCAATTCGCCCAAAATCCTAACTCCACTGGACCGGTCATACCAGATACATCGACTTCTACTCTTAATCTCCCATAAGCATCTGCAGCATAAGCGCCGGATTGATTGCCGTGAAACCACACTCCGGGAACATCTCCCGAGTTGGAGAGGTTCATGTTGTCAAGGAACCATCCGCCACGATACGAGGTGTCGGAGGATGTTTGGAAACACATACGGAATTCAAAGTGATCGGCTCCAGAGGGAACGATGGAATCAAGGGAAAATTCAGAAGATAACCACTGGAGGGTTTGTCCAGACCACACCTGCGAAGGCGTATTGGAAAGAGATGAGGTGTTTGTATAACCTCCAACTGGCACAAGGGTTTGCCATGGATTGAGCGACGAGGTCCGCCACTCTATCCATGCTGCATCGGAATCCTCGAGAGCCACCCAGTGATCAAAGGAGAGCGTGTAATTAGAAACAAAACCCGGAACATCAAATGATGGGGAGATGAGACAACCTGTCATGTCAGCTTGGAGGTCGTGAGGGTGAACGGTCCCCACTACATTTTGTCCATCAACCGCTGAGCTGGGAAGTAAATGCGTACTGTTCGTATTCCAACTTCCCGGCTGAGTAACGCCCCAAACTTCGTGATGAAGACCGGTCCCCCGCCAACCGACTGCAGTTTCCACCAAGTTTTCAAAATCGGTAAGCGATGCAATGGATTGTTGTGAAGCAAGACTCAATTGGCCACCCCGTCCTATGCCCTGGGTTCCATTGTGAGTGCCAAGCCAACCTCGACCGGAATCAATGCCGAATGAGTGACTTGTATCAGAATAGGCCGACCATTCAGGGCTAACCGACAAATTACCCCCGGTAAATGTCTCATTGTAGGGTATTGAAAGCGCATTGTTCTGTGACAAAGAAACATTGGTTGCGTTGCCTTGAGGTAAGAATGTTTGAACTGTTGATGGATTCACTGCATTTTCAAGCGGGTGAGGTACCACCACCGTCCACGATGTAATGAGCATCATGAACGCCATCAATAGAGCTGAGCTGCATTTTTGCAGCGAGCGCTTTGACGGAACTTTGGCCAGCACTTTCTTCCACCTTAGATTGTGTGGTGAGGTTGTTGGATATGAAGGGGTGTCTTCAGCGCATCACTTGCTATCGGTCAAAGCTATGTGAGAAGAGGGTTCAAATCCAGTCACCTGCACGACCCGACTGATGTCCTCAAATCGTGATCTCGATAGCGCACAAGCGCGAGAGATTGAGGAACAATTGTTCACGACACATCGACAGCAATTGCCACGCCATGTGCCTGTGCCATTGCCCCGTCAAGATTTTTGGGAAATGATCCGACGATTGCTTTCCAGTCTTGATTTGGACATCCAAGAAATGATGAGAAAGGGGGCAACCGATATGCGGCTGCAAAATCTGCAAAAGCGTCAAACCAATATACGCAGAATCGCATCGGAACTGGCGAGAAAGCGCATGGTGGCAATGATGCAACATGCGGCAAGTCAGTCGCTTCGTGGGGCGGTGAATCCCGGAATGAATCAAGAACTACCTGCCATTGATTGGCAGCGCCACGACCCTGCTGAAAAGGCGTTTTATCACGCCCTCATACTCAACGTTGACCGGTTCAAGAAGGAGATCGATTGGCAAGGCATGCAACAAGGTATCGTAGGTGAAGTTCTACGTGGCCCGGTAACTCATGCGCCAGGTACAATGCAACTCGATGCTTTCATGGACGAAGGAGCGGGCGGGCTTACATCACAGCCACCTCCAGATCTGGCATTTGAAGATGTTCTTCCACCTCTAGAAGAGCCCGAGCCTGATGAAGAAGACAGACTGCTTACAGAAGTTGACTGGGCTGACGAAGAAGCATACATGCTTGCTGAGACGATGGAAGTTGAACCGGTTGCTCCACAACCGCTACCTCAAGGAACTAGCAAGCATGCAGCAGCAATGGAACTGGCCCCATCAAGCGAACCGATCACGACAATTGAAGAACCAAGTGCGGTGGAAGAA
>CAXAHZ010000122.1:0-5305 GCA_963968875.1 uncultured euryarchaeote | reverse complement strand
CAAACCTGGTAGAGGAAGAAGAGGTATCCACCGTCTTCTCTATCGTCCATAACAAGGGATCGCTTTCTCAAATTATGCTGGTGCTTTAGATAATTGATGAGGGATTCAAGTTCCTTACGGTCATCGCTATGAACACTCACTGGCATTCGGTCCCATTTGACTCGGACCGCCAATCAAATCACCGTTCAATCTGTACGGCGTTGTCGGTATCGTGTGACGTATCCAGCAATCCAATTGCGGAGTTTCTTGGACTCAACATCGGTCAGTTGTGATACCACCACTTTGTTGTGGTCGAAATCGTTGGTGAATTTTTCACCGTGTTCTTCACATAGGCGAATCGCTCGGATTTTAATGAAACTTGGTCGTATATTTCCCATAATTATCACTCCTTCATTAGTTTGACTTCAACTGGAATATCAGGCTCATCGTGACGGGTCACGAGAAGGCGGATTTTACGAGGTGGGTTTTCTATTCCTCGCTTCCAAATGTGTTCATTGACTTCTGGGTCAATGTAGAGTTCTTCTTCTTCTGTCACTTTGAGATGACGGATGACTTGCTCTCGAATTATTTGCATAGCCCGAGGTGCTCGCTTGTAGCGGGTGATGTTCCACGCATTGCGTAGTGGGACAATCAATTCAGATTCGTTAGGACGTGCCATGATAATCACCTCATCGCTGGAGCTTACTGCGTCTCCAGTGGTGTCGCTTAGGATGCGATACTGTGTTTCGGTCGGTCTTTAGCATGACCCATACTGGGACACGCCGATTCTGTTTTCCTGCCTTCATAAGGCGTATTTTTTTTGCTGCTGGTTTATTTTTTGACATATCGAGCACCTTCTCAGATTCTTCGGATGGACGCATTGCTGCGGCTCTTGGATTGTGTAGCGAGCATCTGCTTAAGTGATGCATCGTTCATTGGATGAGGAAGTTGACCGTCTTGGTACATCGTAGCAATGGCGGATTTGATGGTTGATGCTCTCGCTGGTTCTACCAGCGCAATACGGGCGATACGAGAACGAGCATCCGGTGTGAGGGCTCGTTTTAGGATGGCATCAATTTCTGCTGCACTTTGTGCTGCCTTGTGGGCCTCATCCTCTGCTTCCATCTGTGTGATGGCTTGCTGTTGGGCTTGTTCTTGAATGGCTTGGATACGACGTGCACGGATAGCGGACAGTTCATCGTCCTGTGCAGATACCATAGCGCTCAATCCTACCACTCCGATCAATACTTGGCTAGACCGGGATACTGCTCATCAGCAACACTTCGCATGGAATGGGCGACATTATCGACGAGCTTTTGTCCGGCAGGTGTAACTTGGCGCCCTGCATAGAGCTGAACGGGTTCTTCGCCTCCAACAACCTTCGTTGGCACTTTTTGGACCAATCCTGCTGCTTCAAGTTGTTGAAGAGCAGTTCGGATAATGTGACGTGAGGCTACCCCTGGTGTGTTTGGCATGACGCCATTGTCCTTCTTCCCACCAAATTCCTGGGCGAGATGGGTGACGCCAATAGGACCATTGCGAGCAACCTTCCGAAGAATGGCAGCGGTGCGCAGGAACCACCAATTGGCCTGTGTAGGAGGGCGCTCTCGGTCAACTGCTGTTTTGACGTATTCGGCCCACTCAGGGGTTGAAATAGCGTCTTGTTCAGCCATTGCGTCTGCTAGAGCAGGCATGAGGATGTCAGCGGGGATATCATACACGGTCGTCATTATGTAACACCAAGCAACATGGCGACCGTCCGCCCCTATATGAAAAGAACGGGTCAAGTATGCGATAAACCGGAGGACTCGTCGTCGTTCCCAACTCAACATACAAGCCTTGATGAAGGCCCTTACATTCCGTACACATGATGAAGAAGGCACTCGCTCAAAATCCTAACCTGCTTAGGACATTAATCGGCCTTTCACTTACCCTCATTTTCCTCCTCTCATATGCCGTTTACGGAGCTACTGTTTCCCCCTCTGCATATATTTACACGACCGAAGCAACAGTGACCTCAACCAACAGTTTGGATCAATCCGAGGATGTGGTTCGATTGTACAATGAAGAAACCAACACAACAGTATGGGCGTGGCAGGTATCTGCTGACGGACAAAACCTCACTTGGGTAAATGTATCCGTGACCGATATGTCGGACAATTCTGTTCTGAAGGTAACCAACGGAGGAAAGTTGTACAGTCATCCATTACTGGGTGCGACGTACACGTTGGAAAATCCATTGGAGGAGGAATTCTCATGCGCCGAATTGTGTTTCCACAATCTCACCCATGAGAGAATATCGGAGGATGGGGATGACATTACGTTTTTCGGGTTAACGTCTGTTGACCCTGCCCGCCGTTCAAACGGGTCTGTGTTCGCCCAAAGCCTGGACGAAGCAATCGTTAATTCCGCCAATGAAGTAAATTACTTACATTCACCATCGGCCATACGAATAGAAGTAACAGAACAGGGGAATCGATCAACACAACCGTTTATTGAAGTTGAGACAGTCAATGAAGAACTCGCCAATGTAGAAGTCTTTTCTGTGGATGCAGCGACCGAGTTCGTTTGGGCGCTTGCGGCCGTAGTGGGATGTTTCTCAATCGTCCTTATTCCCTCGTTCACGGTTTACTTCGCCGCACAAGCAAAGGAACGTAGAGATGAGGCGAAATTAGCAAATGCCAAAAACACGGTTGAATTGAGTCTAAGTGAGGAATAAAACCTATTGTCTACTGCGCCACTGCTCTCATATACATTGAGGGTATCTCATTGAGATGACCGGTATGTTGATGAGACGAGCTATTCTTTTGGCGGCCCTTTTTCTTGTGTCAACAACAGGCTCTGTACTTACGGAATATCAACCACCAAATGTGGACTTAAGTTCTACTAAGGCAACAGGAGTAGATGTGACCGTATCAGGTATCTCTGTTGGATACACCAGCAGCACGGATACGGCAAGTTACGAGAAGCTATCTTCAAACCATCCGATTATCGGATTCAATAGACCTGCGATACTCTATGTGATTGACGGTATGGTCAACGTTTCATCAACATTGACCGTTGAAATTGAAAATCTTGGGACTTCTAACTCGGGCGTAATTGATGTCAATGTCGTTCTAAGTCACAATGAATATTCCTTTTTTGAGCTTAACAACACGACCGTGCAAATGGCGGGTCTGAACGGAGGTCAGACAGATACAGTCGACGTATTGATATCTCCAAGTTACAGCGGAAATCACACCCTGACAATCTCGGTTGTTTCTACCATAACCGATGACAATCCCTCAAACGATGTAGGAAATAAAGGGTTTACAGTGGGTTCGCGTTATTTCAACTGTGATATGCTATCAAGTTGGACAACTGGATTAGAATGGGGCTCAAGTATCGAAACATCGATATCAAAGGGAGTCAGTTGTCACATAGGAAGTGGATCTGCATCCACATACAGCAACGGATTAACCACTTCGCTTATCACACCTCCAATGGATATGTCCGATGCCATCCCAAATCCACTTAGAACGAATGGCTTTTCATTGTTCTACACCGGTAGTGCAGCCCCTAATGATCTGCTGAAAATTTATGCTAAAACCAATCTTGGTGGGTGGACGGAACTCGTAACTCTTCCAGGTTCAATCGATAATGACTTCGTGAATTCTGTGGATTGGCAAACGTTTAGCATATCGGACAAAGGTGCCGTCACCCCTCTCGTGCCCATGGCGGCCAACCACTTTCATTCCAGCACCCAGTTGAAGTTTGAATTTACCTCCGATGCATCCGGAGCAGATATTGGATACTGGTTGGATGACATAGTATTCGTTTACGATCAAAAGGTGAGAATTGGTGAATATCAAGTTTCAGCCCAAGGCGTATCAACTAACGGGGCTACACCGGGTGAATGGGGTAGCATAAATATGCGAATTATCAACAACGGAAACATATCTGAGACATTCATTCCAACAATTCAAGGGCTCCCCACCGGTTGGAATGCATATTATTCCAGATTGTCCGGTACTAGTTTTAATCCCGACCAGGGACTTATTGTTGTTCCAGGAACTCCTGAAGAATTCCGCATTATGTTACAACCAGAAGAAAACACAACCATTGGCCTGCATCAGATGTCGATTTTCATTCGGTCCCAACAGTACGGCTCCGTATCCACGACGTTACCCGTTCAATTCCTTGTTAAGGCTGAGAGAATTCCGATTGTAACCCCTCCCCCGGTGCGCCCAAGTTGCCCTCCCTCGTACACATGTACGTTTGAGGTAGGACTCGATAATATCGGAGATGCAACAGATGTGTTTGATATAAGTTATGATTCTACAAATTTACCGATTGGTTGGGATGTAGGCTTTACATGGACTCAACCGACTTCAATTCAGATTCGTCCGAATGAACCAACTTCAGCATTAATGACCATGACAGTGCCTTCAGGTGTTGCTCCCGATACGGTGAGTTCATTTGATTTTACGATGATTGCACAAAACGATTCGTCGAAGATGGTTACGGCTAGTATTGACATTTCGGCTTCAATGGTAAGCGATGCTTCTGTTGATTTGGTAGAAGCACATAAAATTGACCGTATGTACATCAATGCTGGTGAACAAATAAAATTGACATATAAAGTATGGAATAACGCAAGTCGCCAGGATATATTCGATATCAGTGTACAGGTAGAAGATCTCGGAACATGGGTTGTGGAGCAACCATCCGGACCTCCTACCGTTCTTAATTCGGGTGGCAGTACCACGTTCGACATACATGTCACTGCTCCGGAGAATGCTCAGGCTGAAGACCGTGGCCCAAGAATCACGCCTATGTTGGACTCCCAGCGCAGTTTGATGACCATTCAAGGTGATGAATTTGATTCACTCCGAGTCCGCACAACAGAGGATGTCACTATCGCTTATGTACAAACACCGGCTAAATTGACCCCAAGCATCCCAAATGTGGCAACATTGATTGTTACAAATAATGGGAATGGAGACACAGAGGTTCTCTTTGAACCAGTAGAT
The DNA here is from genome assembly GCA_963968875.1 of uncultured euryarchaeote. GTDB lineage: Archaea > Thermoplasmatota > Poseidoniia > Poseidoniales > Poseidoniaceae > Poseidonia. The sequence goes on along the minus strand of CAXAHZ010000122.1, from coordinate 314 downwards.
TTCCCTGAAACTTGGGAATGGTGGATGGTTGTTGATGGAGAAAACCATACTGGTCCGTTGAGTCTTACTGTTTCTTACGACCTTGGTCATATCAAGGAAGTGGAGTTTTGGATGCTCTTGCCAATGGAAGAGTCTGCAGGGGAACGGCACACCATTCAAATTCGTGTTGGTCCAATCAGTGGAGGGGAAGACGGAAATTTAAGTGACAATATCGCTGAATTTACTTCAGTTACGGATGAAGTCCATAACCCGGTTCTTTCGTTAATTTCTGGTTCAACCACAACCAGCGCTGGTGGAGTTTTATCCGTTCAAGC
>CAXAHZ010000121.1:0-5323 GCA_963968875.1 uncultured euryarchaeote | reverse complement strand
ACCCAAGTCCCCGGTGAATGCGCCTGAACTTGATGCCATTGAACTCCTGAACTCATGGACATTGGAGCAGTAGGGATTAGCCCAACAGTGCCTCTGAATGAGGTGTTTTTACCCTCCTTGGTCAAGAGCAACCTGTCAGGTTCCGTCTCATCTTGCTCAGCAGCATCGTTGATGGTAAATTCACCATTTTCGCTTGAGTATACATATGTGGATGCAGTGTTTGAAGACAATTCAATCAATTCATTTTCAGTAATTGAAAGCATAATATCTCCATCGGGCATGGATTTGAGGAAGGTCACATTCCGACCTTGATCGTTATCATCTGAGTTGTATAGGTATGTGGCTGAATTATCTCCTGGATGTTCAGTGAAGAGTTGGTAACCGGCCAGCGGCGCGTAAACCAGAGCGGTGTAAGAGTCGTTGTTTTGGTGATATTCTATGTCCATCACCATGGAACCTTTGTGTTGAGCGGTAATCGGTGTGAGTTGGTCTCCAACGAATCGCTCGGTTCCATCAATGGCAAACGCACCGACGAGGATGAACAAGAAGAACACGCCAATAGCGAGCCATTGGTGCTCGGATTCCTCCTCCAGCAGTGCCTTTAGTTTGCTCGCCATGCTTATCGGAAGCGCCATCAGTCCATGAAGGCTTTTGTCAACGATTGGAAAAGAAAACTCCTCTTCAAATTGAGGGCAGTGGATGCGGAGATATCATAAGGGGAGCATCGGTCGCAAGGTTGCTTGGAGGCATATGTATGGCACGCAAACCAGCAGTAATGTATCGCCGTTTGAAAGGTCCTGCCTATACGCGCCGTAAATACATCGGTGGTGTCCCCAACAACCGTATCCATCAATATCACGTTGGAAATCGTGTTGCAGCTGAAACTGGGCAGTTCCCGGTCGTCATTGAATTGCGATCCGACAACGATGTCCAAATCCGCCACACAGCGTTGGAAGCAGCTCGTGTTGTTTCTAACTCTACCATTCGTAACGAAGCAGGTACCCTAGGATACTCGCTTCGAATCCACACTTTCCCTCACCATGTGCTTCGGGAAAACAAGCAAGCAACAGGCGCAGGTGCAGACCGTGTTTCTCAAGGAATGCGATGTGCTTTTGGTAAGAATGTCGGAACTGCCGCTCGTGTTAAGCGAGGGCAACGAGTCATCTCCATTCAGGTCCATCCAGAACACTACCTGGCTGCAAAAGATGCATTGCGCAAGGCTAGCATGAAGTTCCCAACACCATGTACCATCCGCCTTATCCGTGGACATGAGCACCTCAAGGGTCTCATTTGAACAACCCAAACATCGCTGAAAGCAGCCTTGAAGGTTGCGCTTTCAACGGTTAATCAAAATACATTGGTCAAAGAGCGGAGCATAGGGAGGGATTAGATGCGAATAGTTGTCTTGGACGATGAAAGATGTAAACCCAATATGCCTGCGTTTGACTACCTTACGAAATATGCAGGTATGTGTGGTGGAGAATGCATTCAATTTACAGATGAGAAGTGGAAAATTCTCGAAAGTGCTTGCCCTGTCTGCTTTACACGGGCTAAATTATGCCCGGGGGATGCAGTGAAAGTAATCAATCTGCCCGCCGAATTAGAAACTGACATGATCCATCGTTTCAGTCTTAACGGGTTTCGTCTGTTCAAACTCCCGACTCCTACCAAAGAGAATGTAATTGGCATCTTGGGCCCTAACGGGATGGGTAAATCTACCGCAATCAACGCTCTTTCCGGAAGAACAATCCCAAATCTGGGGGATTGGACGAACTTAGAACCTCAATGGGATTCAGTAATTGAATCGTTACCTCGTGGACAACTGCGTGACTTCTTTATCGCTTTGAAAGAGGGCAAGATACGGGTTGCTGTAAAACCTCAAAATGTTGACCGATTGCCTAAGCGAATCAAAGGAACGGTAGGGGATTTACTGACCAAAGTTGATGAACGGAACATCATGAAGAAGACCACTGAAGATTTGGGTATTGACCACTTATTGGAGCGAACTGTTCAGGAATTATCCGGTGGTGAACTTCAACGCATGGCCATTTGTGCGACAATACTTAGAGATGTAGACGTATACTTTTTTGATGAACCTTCATCTTATCTGGATATCTATGAACGAATGAGGATTGTAAAAATCATTCAAACTCTTGCAGAAACAAAAAGAGTGATTGTTATTGAACACGACCTCGCTATCCTTGATGTTCTGGCAGACCTTGTCCACATTGTATACGGCAAAAAGGGAGCATTCGGCATTTTCACTCCTGCCAGAACGACGAGAACTGCCATCAATGCATATTTAGATGGGTATTTGGTTGAAGAAAACGTAAGAATTAGAGATAAGCCGATACGCTTCTTGAAACACTATGATCGTGGCGGAGGGCGAGGAAATCCAGTGGTACAATGGGGAAATGTCGTGAAGCAATTGGGAGATTTCAAATTAACGACCGGTGACGGAGCCGTTCATCGTTCCGAGGTTGTCGGTGTCGTCGGTTCAAATGGAACCGGAAAGTCAACGATGATCAAAATACTCGCTGGAGAACATGAATATGATGACGGCTGGGTTACTAAAACAGCAACCATCTCCTACAAACCACAGCACATCGATGTGGATTTTGACGGGTCTGTACAATTTTGGCTTGACAGTGAATTAGGCAATCGTTGGCGCAGTGGCGAATTCAATGTAAACGTCATTCGCGCACTGGGTGTGGACCAATTACTTCCCAAGCGAGTCAAGAAATTATCAGGTGGTGAGCGTCAAGCAGTCTCGATTGCAATCTGTCTTGGAAGAGATGCAGACCTCTATCTTCTTGATGAGCCCTCAGCTCACTTGGATGCTAATGCGAGGATGGAGGCAGCTAAAGCCATTCGTAGGACGATGGAAGCAAATGAGAAGTCGGCATTTGTAATTGACCATGACGTATACTTCATAGACATTGTTTCAGATTCCCTCTTGGTCTTCGAGGGCGAAGGAGGCGTTCACGGTAATGCGACAGGACCGTTTAATTTACGAGATGGAATGAATCGGTTCTTATCGAGTGTGAATGTGACCTTCAGAAGAGACCACGACTCGCGTCGCCCTAGAATTAACAAGGGAGAGAGCAGAAAAGATCGTGAACAGCGAAACATCGGTGATTACTATTCCTACGACTCTTGAGCAGCAAAAAGAATCAATGGACTCAACGTCCGAGGTGAAACTATGCCGGTAGGACAACCACCTCTTGGCGGCCCTCTTGGCCGTTCAAGAAATCGCTTGTCAGCGAGTGCATTGACGACGTACCTTCGGTGTGATAAACAATGGTTTCTCGCATATCAGGTTGGCTTACATGGTCCTCTTCGCCCTTCTCAGGTTGCAGGAATCGTTCTCGAGGATGCCCTCTGTGAATTGTTCATGATGCACCCACCGCATTCATCGACAAAGGAAGAACTCATCGAATGGGCAGAACCGCTTATTGTGTCTCAAGCCAAAAAGGCCCATGTACGTGGCCAAGAAGATTGGGATGAGAGTTTATGGAGCGAGGAAGATACTTCATGGAGCGACGTTGCTGAAGAGGATTTTACCAATAAAATCCGTAATGGATTTGAACTCTTCATGGAAGAAGTTGAACAATGTTACCGTGCCAATGGAGGGCCCTTTCTTGAAACAAGAAGAGGTGGAGAGCAACCGTTCTTGGTTCCAGAGCCAACTTGGGGTAGCGTTCCAGTATTTCCCCGGGCGGAAAAAGTCCCGGATATGGAGCTGAGGCAATGGGATCTTGAACAATCAGCAACATGGTCCGAAAAAGGTGAACCAATTACTTGGAACGAAGCTTGGGAGTGTGCTCGCCCTTGGGTTAAGGATCCGCGTGTGCATCAACCTCAGCGACTTTACCATCCAGAAGGTTGGGCTTCGGGTGAGTTGGACCTTGTTTTACGATGGGACGGCACCATTCGTATCGTTGATATCAAATCTGGATCTTCTGAATCATCGTTTGCATCTTCATTAGAGCATCAATTGCGATTTTATTCATGGCTTTGGTCCCAAACACACAAAGGACAATTTGTTGAAGGCATGGAGGGATGGTACCTTTCAGGTCCAGAGCGAATCAAATATGCCCCACCAACTCAAGAGGACATTTCGTCTCTCACGACGTTCTACATGGAACAACACCAAGCCATGCAAGGATTGGCCGAAGGCGTAGTTCAGTTCCCATCTTCTCCAGAAACCGCATGCAGCGGTGAGGCTGCAGGCTGCTACTGGTGTCAAGTGTCTCGAAATCAATCCTCCGAATGGAACTTACATGAATCACAAAAGTGGATTTCTGAACTCCCAGTTCCTGCAATATCCTCTCCTTATGCCCCATTAGCAAGCATTCAAGGAAGGGTTTCGGTGAAGGGGACTCTATCTGGCGCTTGGGGTCCGCTACCCAACCATTTCTCAGAACCGGTTTTAGGTGCGGTTTTAGTGGGTGGAACTCAGCATATTGCCCTTGAGGAAAGTGAGCCAGGTTCTTTCCCGACACTTCATGAGATTAAACACAAAGATGTTCTCGTCCATAACGCATTGCCAGGGGTTTGGCGAGACCAACCCCGATTGTATGTAGACAACGTCACCGAGATTCTTCCCCTTGGAGAACATGATGAAGATGAAACAGTTGAGGTCACCCGTCTGGGTTTGCTGCGTACACGTGCAAATGTGAAGGGTTACGTTCTGTCCATCCGAAGAAGGTCAGGCCGTAGGATTGATGGTAAACCATGGAGTATGGTTGCCTTCATGTTATGGGATGGGAGTCATGCGGCAGAAGTCGTTGCCTTTGGGAACAGCATTAATCAACGAATCTTGAATTTGAAACCGGGTTCGTTGGTTGCCATGACCGGTGTAGAAATTGGATGGAGGTCGGGTTTACTTCAACTCCGAATTGATTCTCGTAAAACTCGCCTTGAGCCAACCTTTTTGCATTGATCCCGCAGAGCGTTCAGCGTGAGAATTGAAAAGGGGTAGACACGGGTTCAACACCATGCCCGTGCAACTCGCCGACCTTGAAAAGGACAATGTTGGTCCTTATTCACGGTTATCTGCGAGTCAGGTCAATACGTTCAGATCCTGTCCAAGGTTATGGTATTACGAGAAAGTCCTTCGTTTTCGCATGCCTCAAATTCCAGTATTGTTTGTCGGTCGTGCGGTTGAAGAAGCGGTTTGTAGGGTTCTTCGGGAGTCGCCGGCATTGATCCACGCCTCTGCGCCAGCAGATGCACACGACCCTGCCCCTCTTGACGAGGAAGGCTTGCCGGATCGTTCGGTTAGAGAGGGATGGCCTTCTCAGCGACTGTTACCGTTGGG
>CAXAHZ010000120.1:0-5345 GCA_963968875.1 uncultured euryarchaeote | reverse complement strand
CCTCAATAATTTCCTCATCAAGCCCGTATATTTCATCGTAATTTGGAACTCCAGCATCAATCTTCCAGTATTCAGGAACATCCGGACTTGTTTCAATGGAATCTGGAGCGGCTACAAGGCGGGCTGAATCCAGGCGCACCGGTTGTGATGATGATTCATTGTTGTCCGCCTGTGGAGAAACCAAAGGCGTCTGGTCGGGGTGAACTGACGGGGATGCTTCTTGGGGTATCGCAGGAAGGTCCATCATAGGCTCTGGTAATGGTTCGGGTGTCAATATCACGGCAGGAGGCGCCGTATCATGTACAGTTGAGTTTGCGGGTGCAGAAACGTTAAGATCCGGCATTGAAGGAACGGAGGGTGAGGCTGCTTCTGACACCGTGAAAGAAGGTTCCTGCGGCTTCGGTTGAGGCGTCTCAACCGTTGATGGGATGGAAGGGTCTTGGTCCGAAATCATACCGCTGCCAGATTCAAATGGAATACCTTCTGCAAAGCTCCCTATCCCAAAAGGAAGGCGAGAGGTTACTACGTTGGATTCACCTTGGAAGCCAAACGGAAGCGCCTGACTGGATGCATTCTTTGATGCAGGCTCACTGGCCTGAGCAGGGGCTTCAATCCCTTCAAGCTCATACCAAGACTCTGCTGCTTCATCAAGGCCTGGTACTTCACTGGGTAAATCCCCCTCAGCGAACATAGTTTTGGACAAATCGGTACGAAGTTGGCTGCCGCAAGCAGGGCATGATGTGCCTCCAAGCGAAAGTAATCCACAGACTTCGCACTCGAACATACAGCCTGCCTCACATGTGCGAATTCGCCGTACTCCTTGAAAGCAACGCTTGATTGACCCGATTCATTCTTCTTGGCGTAGGCGGCCAACGATTGCAGATGGAAGGTTTTTCACATCTTCAACCAAATCAATGAGCATGTCCAAATCATCATCAACCAAAGCATCAGCAAGGCCTTTGCCCTTCTTTCGTCCTCTCATGGTTTGCAAGACGATACTGACAGTGGTGACGAACAGGAGAGCGAGTTTGATAACGTTTGCACCCTCTTCACCTCCAACGACAAAGACGAGGAGCATGTAGAACGATACGATGAGTGTCGTGATGATCATTATTGGGAAGCCAGCCTTGAAGAATTCATTGAAAGAGATAGGATATCCGGCTTCTTCAGCCATACCCGCAGTTACGACATTCGCAGAGGCTCCAATGAGCGTACCATTACCACCCAGACATGCGCCAAAAGCGAGGGCCCAAATCAACGGAGTGAGAAGATAAGAGCCCAGGTTATCCGATATCTGCAAGACAATTGGAATCATCGTGGCAGTGTAGGGAATGTTATCGATAAAAGCGGATGCAACCGCTGAGACCCACAGCACGATGAGAATGGCCGCTGCTAACCGCACGGTTTCCCCTTCTGGGGTATCATCGCCGAAGTAGGCAATGGCCTTCTCCACGTATTCTCCAATGAACGCTATGACTCCCATTTCCTGTAAGGAATGGACGAGGACAAACAATCCAGCGAAGAACAGCAAAGTTGTCCATTCAACTTTTTCCAGAGGCTCTTCCAATTCATGACGGTCCGTGGCAAGAAGCATCAAAACTGCACCGACCAGGGCAATCCAAGAAACTGCAATGCCGGTGATGGGATGCAAGAAGAAATTTACAATGACAAGGACAAGAATTGTTCCGCTAACCTTCAACATTGCTGCGTCTTTTATTCCATACTTCGCCTCTAATTCAGCGACGTCACGAACACGAGTACCAGAGAACTCTTCCCTGTAAAACCATTTGATGAACATGAAAGCAGGAACAACGGTCATGAGAATTCCAGGAGCCATTTCGATGATGAAATCATTGAACGTCACGCCTTGGCTGATCATTTCTTGAGAATAGCTGCCACCATCTGCCGTTTTGGCATTGGCAATGGCTGTTGAAGAGAGTCCTGAACCGATCATGATGTTCGGAGGATCTCCTATCATCGTTGCAGCACCGCCGATGTTTGAAAACAAGACTTCCGAAATGAGAATCGGAATCGGTTTCAAATCCAAAACTTTAGCCAATTGAATGGTTACTGGAGTGAGAAGAAGCATTGTTGTAACGTTGTCAAGGAAGGCTGATAGAACTGCGGTAACAGAGCAGAGGATGACGACTAGAGTCCATATTGAACCTCCACTTTTCTTGTATGCAAGAACTGCAAAATATTCGAATACACCCGTATGCGATAGAATTCCGACCATCACCATCATACCTAGAAGAAGACCGATGGTTTCCCAATCGATCATCGTAGTCACTTGAGCAAGTGAGAGAGCGTCCTCAACGGTGTAATAATTCAAAGCGAGCATGGCGGCGAGTCCACCAAGTGCCGCAGCCAATGTTCGGTGGACTGCTTCGGTAATGATGAGGGCGTAAACTCCGATGAGGATTGCCAAACCGACCCAAACTGCCTGAACTTTCAATGATTCCTTAATGTGCAAGTCAAGACTTACACCACCGCCACCAGCTGCTTGGGAAGAACCCATCCAAATCATGGATCCAGCAAAGACCAATAATCCAAATGAGATTTGTCGTCCTTTATTTGTAAAAAGATTTGAGTTCATTTTAGACGCCCCAGTTAAATCAACGCAAAAGCCTTCACCCTTTGACCATTTGCATGAAGTTGGATTAAGAGCGCCACAAAACTCCAATATTCCCTCGTTGTAAAACGAGGGTGGAATTGGTCTCGGTTGCAATAAAATTCCAAACCTCAGAGCGCTGTTCTCGCTCAAAAAGCCCTTTATTGACTTTAATTTTGACCAAATCTCTTGATTTTAGTTGATTGCTTATTTCTTCAACAACCGTTTCTGTAATACCTGATTTCCCGATGCGGACACTCGGCCTGAAATCTCTCGATGTTGCCTGACGAATGATTCGGTCGGGAATAGAAGACACTACAAATCACCTCGTGACAAACGGTGGTATTTGGGTCCGCCACCGTACCTGCGAATACTTCCGCATTTAAGACAAGTTGTTGTTCGTTGACCGGACTTTATACGAACCCTAACCCGACCACCAATGGATTGGGCAATCCAGCATTTTCTGCACACCAAATGCCGAGATTCAGGTGGGATAGATAAACGATGACGCCGAGAAATCTTCATCAAGTGCACAGCGGCTGAATCCACGACTTCTTCACTGTGTTCACGTGGAGACGACAAGATTCCAATCAAATGTTGTTGAGCAACCTTAGCTGAAGCACTACGGCCTTGACGGTTGTTTTTACGACGGTTGCGAGCCATGCACGACGACCTCAGTTGAGTATCTTGAGGAGATCTTCAGTAATCTCAGCAATATCCCTATCGCCGTCAACTGCGTAAAATAGGTCACGAGAGCGGTACCAATCTGCAAGAGGAGATGTTTGCTCGTGATATGCTGCAAGGCGTGTCAAAACCGTCTCTTCATTGTCGTCAACACGACGCTTTTCTGAAAAAGAATCGCATCCACATCCGGAAGGAGGGACTGGATTGAATTTATCGTGAAAGACATCGCCACAATTTCCGCAGGTCAGACGACCGCATATTCGTTCCACAATGCGTTCATCCGGCACTTCAATGGCCAAAACATGTGTAATCTCTGTGAGATTGCTCAAAGCTTCAGCTTGTGGAATGGTTCGGGGAAAACCATCGAACATAACTCCCTTAGCAGCATCATCGTGTAGAATTCGTTCTTTAATCAACCCCAAAATCACATCATCGGGAACAAGCGCACCACGATCCATGAATGACTTTGCCTCTAGACCAATCTTAGAACCAAGTTTCACTGCTGCTCTGAGCATGTCTCCAGTAGAGACCTGAGGCAGCCCAGTATACTCCATAATTCGTTGCGCTTGGGTTCCCTTGCCGGCACCAGGTGGTCCAAAAAGTACAATGCTGCCCATGGCAAGGCTAGGACATCTTCCCTTTCAAGATTGACACGGAATCATCCTTGACGCTGAAGCCATTGATGACCGTAATGGGCCCATTGTTCCATCGTCCATCCCGGAGGTAGGCCACCGGGTGGAAGAGGAGGACCTTGTGAGGGGGGGACGGCAGGTAGAACGGGCTGCTGAACTACCGGGGCTGGCACAGGGGCCATAGGCACCGGAAGAGGCGCCTGCACACGGACAGGTGGCAGACCTTGTGGAGGCATTCCTGCAGGAGGTAATCCTGCTCGAGGTCTGCCGGGAGGTAAGCCTGAAGGAACCGCTGGCGTGGACGGCAAATCCATGGATTGCATGAGGGCTTTTGCGATCTCCTCATCACTAACTTCACCGCTTGTCAAGTCATCGACTGCACTGCTGATGTCCAAAACCTCATCTCTACGAGTACCCATTGAATCTGGATTTGAATGTGAATCTGGTGCAACAAGTTCCAAACCATCGTCGGTCATTTCTCCTGACTTCTTAATTCGGCGTGCAACAACAACGACGCAGATACCGATCACTGCCAATACAGACACTGTAGCACCCTGTGAAAGCCCGCTGAAGAGTCCTTGGTTACCCACTGCTGTTTGAGCCCCGGCATCAATGGCAAACGATGTTACTTGTTGACCGTCTGCTGAAACATTGATGGTGAGTGAGGCCAGTGATCTTGAAACATCATCAAGCGGCTCAAGAGTAACGGTCAATGTAACCGTTGACCCAACGGCAAGGCTTGAGATTGTGTCAGGGGTTATCGTAACCTTCCAGTCATCACGAAGCATGCCGTCTTGGTCAAGAACTTCGGCTTGGACTTCTCCGTTAAATGGTGTGTTACCGTCGTTCCTAAGCACGAAATTTTGTGAAGCGGAACCATCGCGAGGGATATTTTCCAAGGGTCGTATCTCCGTATCTTCGACCGTGAGGTTTGCAAACATTGATTCAACAACTCCCACGGATAACATGATGGAATCTTCTGTGAATCGTCCTGTGTTTGTTCCGTTAACAGAGACCAATATTTCGAATGAATTCGCAGATACATCCGCTTGGGCAGGAGCTATGATTCCGAAACTGATAATTTTCTCCTCTCTCGGTTCTAGATAGAGGACAGGATTGGCAAATCCGACGGTCCATCCATCGGGTGCTAGACCATGAGTCCACTCAAGACCGAGGGCAGTATTACCGGAGTTTTTGATGGTGAAATCCGCATAAGAAAAATCCTCCCCTATGGTCACGTCAACATGGTTGTTTTCTGGACCCGTTAGTTGAATTGCAAGTTCGTCCCTGACCACGAGTTCAGTTACATTTGACCGGAAGTTGGTCGTTGACCGTTCCGTTCGAATTGTGAATGTGTTTGAATCCCCTTCCTCAGCGGTAATTGGGACGGTAAATACGAGCATAACAACCGTTGAATC
>CAXAHZ010000119.1:0-5381 GCA_963968875.1 uncultured euryarchaeote | reverse complement strand
CCCGAAGCCCCAAAGCACGAGCAAATTCCTCGGCTTTGGCGGGGTCGTGGATGTGCTGTTGGTCCTCCACCATGTTAATTGGCTCCAAGTAGTGATTTACCAAGTCTTCGCAATACTATCAGATGTTGTGCAAATCTACGGGTTTACAAGGGTTTCTCCATATCACTCATGTATTCAAACCGACTGAACGGACATTGTATTATCCCGTTCGTACAATCCCTTCAATACGAGATTCCCCCCGGGCCTAAGAATGGAATACTCTGAAAGAAAGCACTGACTGATATCATTGGTTTTCAGTATACTTTGAAATCCATTGGTCTTCATCGCGACTTGGCAACCCTTTGGGAGATTTTTTGCTTGGAGTACCCCTGGTGAGAAGGAATACAACAAGTGCACCGAGCATGACACAGACTCCAATCAAGATGTTCTCGTTACCACTCGAGCTTGAGCTCTCAATGGAATCATCGTCTTTCGTCACTGGTTCACTTGTCTCAACGATGACCTGTGGCTGAATTAAACAAGAATTACAAAACAGCACATCAAACGAAACGCTGTTTCCTGTCCCGTCGGTCACAACGAACGCTATTGAAAGGTTTGGAAGACCTTCTGAAAGGGATAGACTGATGCTTGGATCACTTGCATTTTGATTAAGAGTTTTAGGAGATTGTTCTGTGGATAACGTGTACAAAATTGAATCCACGTCATCTCCAGTCACAATTCGCAATGAATAGTTTCCAATCTCCAGGTTGGAGAATGTAGCATCTTCACCGCCGGTAAACCAACGGCTTGTCTCAAGGGCATTGGAAGAATCAAAGAGTTTCATTTGAACTTGAGGCGGCTGTCGGTCTTCTCTAACGCTCGCACTCAAGGTCCATTCCTCTAAACCAATCGTATTCCCAAACGAATCTATGCCACCTATCGCATATACTGGACTGACGAGTTCATCTGCTTGTGCAACCGTATCTACGAATAAGGTGTGAATCTTGAGGCCAGTATTTTCCATTGACCCTACCTGAACCCAGAAGGATTCTTCAGTCAAGTCAGTGTTGAGATTGCGATAAAGCGTCCATACCGTGCCGGTTTCGTTAACGCTACCCGACCAACTGAGTTGAGTTGTACCGTTTGGAAGGTAGGTCGCACTAAGTGCAGCAGGGGCTTCAGGAGAGGTTGTATCTTCCACCAGAGGTAGCGATAACGAATTGAGTGACAGAGTAATGTTCGTTTGAGCATAACTGACGTTTTGTGTCCCGAACGACGCAACAACAGTCACTGCGTACCAAGCGCTTTCAGACACGTCTCCTGCGATCGTGTGGTTGTAATGCTCTACACCGGAGGCAACAGTGCCAAGCATAACGGCATTTCCGTTCGTAAGTGAGGATGTGAGGATGCCTGCGGTGTTCGACCTCCAAATTTGGTACACTGCTTCGGGGTGATTGACTAAATCAGACCAGGTTAACTGGGTGGTACCCATAGCAAAACTCGCTGATAAATCCTGAACGATGTTTTCGTCACTCAGAAGCGTGTATTCGTTAAGATGCGCCTTAGGTGCTAAATTCAACTGAGTCTGTTGATTTCCGATTGCATCGGAGAGCGTAATCATGTAGTATGAAGTCCCGCTGTATTCCGATTCTACTGAATAATTGTAATGTGTTGCATTTGCCGGGAGCTGGGCGATCTCGTGAACTCCATCATCGTCAAGGTCAACGATAACCGAAGGGCTTCTCCAAATGTGGAGGGTGTGGTTTACATCTTCAATTGTAGATCCCGTCCAATTCAGCGCCGTAATGTTGGTGCTGTAGTTGAAATTTAATTGTAAAACGCCGGTAATGGACGAACCTATATTGTCCTCAACCAACCCATTGACAAGGGTATTTCCCGAAAGGAACCTCAAGTCTGAATCACCATCAAAGTCGTGAAGAACAGAATAGAAATTGGTTCGGCTGACGTCGGCCATGTGAGCGATCTCAAATGAATTCACATCGGAAGAAAGATTTGAGACAACTTCGGTTTTATTGGTTTGATTCCAATTGCTCCGATTCACCGTATTGTCGTGACTCCAAATTGACGTGGTATGGTTCAAAGGAAGGCTTGAATCCACACTACTAACGTCTATCCATGACAGATGCGTAGTTGTATTTTCAAGATCGTATACTGCTTGTAAATTGTAAGGCGAGGTAATGGGGGAGCCGTATTCTTGGATTGGCTGAAGCAATCCTCCTTCACCTGTTGTAAAATTTGAGATGACTGTGCCGTTTTCTAAAGTACTGGTCACGCCGTAGTAATAGGTGCCGTTTGTGGACGGTGGCACTTCGTAGACGATGTGGTGGGTTCGCTCTTTACACTGAGTAAATGTGTCGTCGGCCATGCATGCTTGTATCTTTTCTTGAATCATCTCACTTTGAGGATAATTGGATGTATTGAGAGGTTCATCGGACCGGTACAACGTGTAGTTTGTTGTTTTCAATTCTTCAAGAATAAGGTAGTCGTTCGTATCAGCATTGCCCCAGGACAGGGTGGTTGTTTCGTTAACAGAATCATAAACAGCAGTAAAATTTTGAGACTCAAAATTAAGTTCATCTTCGCCGTCGGCTTGTGCACTCAAAATAAGTGGGCAAAGCAATAAAAATACCAATAAAAGCGAGATTTGTCGGTTGGCCATTCGTACCCCTCAAATATTGCTGATAGAACCATCCTTATGTCAATTTTCCATTGACCTTCTACCCAAATACTCATCAATAACGATTGAGAGGAGCAAGCATGCTTCACGACATCATCCACGACATGGAGCCCTCGGAACGATTCCTTTATGCCCAACTGCTCGGGCACTTAGCAAGCGTTGATGACAACATTTCTCGTGTTGAAATGGCATTCTATGAGCAGCGACTCGGTGCAACGCTCTTGGCTCCCGAGCGCAGGGAACAACTGCGCGAACAATTGAGGCAGCCGCTAAACTTGGATGCACATCTTGCTAAGATGAAGCCAAGGTCGATTAAAATGGCCTTGAGAGATATATGTTTGATGACCATGGTCGATAGGGAAATTGACGATTCGGAGCGAGCCGTCCTTCACAAGGTTGCTCAAGCCGCAGGATTAACCTCAAGCCATGTGGACAACTTGCTGAAATGGACTGTCAAGGGCTTCCATTGGATGCAGGAAGGGTATGATGCCCTAGAGATTTGATTCTCACCGTCATCGGAATAAACAAGCCTCGGAAGGCATAGAATGGATTCTTGCCCAAACCGTTGCATTTGCGAGGTAGGAGCAAAGTTGCGGTCAAGGTTGATCATTTCTTGAGCCGGCGACCGATGAGGAAACCAACAACGAGGCTCACTCCGAAAATACCCATTTCAACCAGACTGTCAAAGAGACCCTGGGCCTGACCAATAAGAAGGTCCGGTGCGTCCAGAAGACCAAAGGTCATCCGATTCCAATCCACAATGATGATGTTGCGAGCCTCAAGCCATTTGAATAAAATGAACTGAAACAACAGAAAAGCCTGAATGTATTTGGAGGCAAGTTGAAAAATCGCACCAAAAAGGACACCCAAGATGACTCCTTGGAGAATGTTCTCCGTAAGTATCGCTGCTATGTCCATGAGTTGGGCCTCGCCGGACGCTCTAAAAATCAACCGATGATTTGAACCTTTGAGTTCATCGTTGAACCGCTAAACGTCATATCAATTTCGTTTGGATTGAAGTTGACGCTTCCCGTTGTGTTGAGTTCTTACTCCACAGATATTCAATGAGGTTCCAAACGGCTGAATGAATATCGGATTCATGCGTTGCTTCATGCGATTGTTCCCCTTGAGGCAACAAAGAACACAATAATGCGCCGTGATCAAAGTCTTCAATTGGACCCAGCGGCGAAGGCAGACCGTTAGCGCTGATAGAAATCAGAGCTTCAATCCGTTGACTTGAATCATGCATGGCGAGACTGGGAACTGAATTCGGGCCATCGGTTAGGATTTCAACTTCCCCTGGATTCAAAACTGGTATGCCGGCTGACAGATGGGTGGTTATTTCCTGAGAAGATAACGTGCCAAGGAAATCCTCAATCGATTCAAATTGTTCCCGAATCCATTTGGATTTCATCGGTCTTTGCACGTTGAGATGAACGTCGTTTTGCTCTGGTTTAATGAGAACAACACTCCAGCCCTGTTCGTGAAGAATACGAGCTGTGAGGCTTTCGATGACCCCGCACCCATACACCAAGTAAACACCGTCACAGGTAGTTGTACTGCGATTGATGTGAGATTCGTAGCGTTCTAGGTCAAGCCGTGTTGAATGGGTGAGAAGGTCCCGTTTTCGAACAACACCCATCACCGGCATTTGAGGGAAGAAGGGGCGGTCAAACAACCCATGGCACCATTGAACTCCAACTATGGATGATGGATCTCTTCCGTCAAGAGCATATTTGTCGTTCAACCTCTGCCCCAATTCAAGGGACGTCTCGAGGTCCTTTGTCCACAAGGGCAAAGCCTTGCCCCATGTCATCCTCAAATTATTGTGCAATTCCCCGTGCTGAACCAGAGAGCGTTGACAAAGATTCCACAATTCCGAAGGGGATTTTGAATGTTCCAATCGATGTGGATGAACCAATAACGTCCGGGGGTCGTCGGATGTACTGCGCCAAGAATCAAGCGCCCAGCCGGGTAAATTGGATGAGGAGTAAGGGTCGTTTACGCTGAAAATATGGTGCCATGCATGTTCTCTAAAAACGAGCAACTCATCCAAGTATTTGTCTGCTGATTTCGTTCCAACTGCAGCAGCTTCACGAGCAACCCTCATGGGTGAAATGAATCCGTAGTGAAAGGCGTGTGAAAGGCGAGATACACCGGACGGATCTGCAGCGTTATTTCTACGACGAGCATATCCATTGAGTCCGTTTGAAAGGAACTTCTGCCATTTGCTCAGTGAAGCATGCTCCCCACCTCTCTCATGCCAAACAGGCAGAACTGTCGGATCGATATTGCATGTTCGCAGCAATTCCAATCGCCGCATTGGGTCTTTGAGATTCAATTGAACGTTAACGGGCTCAAACGGCAGGGGCCCGGTAAACGGTTCCGTTTTCAATTCACATTTCGGCCACGATGCTTGTATTCTGCGTTTTCTCAAACGTTTTGTGGCATCACGAAATTTAAACGGACGATCAACGGATTTACCAAACAGTGGCATTGGAACCACACAATGGCAGTCCACATCAAAAACCGGACATTGAGCACTCGCAGCAACTCGGTCCACCCATTCATTCCACGGAGGGATAGGGAACATATCGGTAACGATACAACTCGCCTCTGCGGAAAAAGAACGCATGACAGGAGGCCGATGTCCTTCCCTGCCCAAATGGAACACATAGCGTAGGCCAAGTCTTCTGCACGCTTG
>CAXAHZ010000118.1:0-5391 GCA_963968875.1 uncultured euryarchaeote | reverse complement strand
GCTCCATTTGAACCCGTTGAAGGAAAAGGCCGTCGCCAACTCAATCTCTCAGCAGGTGCAACCATTGCAGTAGCCATCGCCTTTCTCATGCTTGCGATGACGCTTGGGACAAACCTGACTCAATCGGCAAAAGAAAATGCTGTTTTTGGAGGCGACTGGTGGGAAACACCGCTGCATCTTCGCCACACAATGGACCTTCCGATGGACACCCTAAGGGCACAATTGCCGGTCAATGGCACCTACGAAGCACTTCCCTACGAAGAGCATTTTATTGAGGTCGAATTACCGGCGAGTGAGCAAGATGCTGGGTTCCCTGGAGATGCTTTAATGCACGTAGCACTCTGGCTCCCGGATGTTCCGGAAGGTGAGAAAATCCCGGTCATTATGACCATTCATCCTTACTATGACTTTGGAGGAGAGGGGGTTGTCGGAGATGACTCATCACCCAACACCGTTCCAGATGGAGGCGTGGGTAAATGGGTCTACGATACGTTCGTTCCGCACGGTTACGCCTTGGCCCAAGCCTCTACATTTGGAACCGGTCAATCGACGCATTGTCAAGATGTCAAAGGACTCGGTGAACAAACTGGAATTCAAGCAGTTGTGGACTGGTTAGGTGAGCAAGAGTGGTCCAATGGAAACGTCGGGCTCATGGGCAAGTCCTACGCAGGCACGACCAATTGGGAAGCCGCACAACAACCTTCCGAACATCTGAAAACAATCGTGCCCATTTCCGGCTCCATTGGCGTTCAAGAGATGTTCTACCGCAACGGTTCTTCTGAGTCAAGAGCAATGCTCTACGACGCTCTGTACGAAGGGGCGACAACGGATGGAACAACCGATGACATGCGGATGTGCAGTGACGACCTCATTGGCCCACTCAATCCGTTTTCAACATGGGCTGGGGCTGAGTTTGGTGGTGCACAGTGGAACGATTATTGGGACGAACGACGCCACCTCCCCGATGTGCTCGAAAACTATCAAGGAAGCGTGTACTTGGTATGGGGTCTCCAAGACTGGAACGTTGACCCCTATCACGCATTCCCGACCTATCAACTGCTACGAGATGCAGGAATAAATGCCCGAGCGATTTCAGGACAATGGGCGCATAATTACCCCGATCAACCCGACCGACACAATGAGCTCTCCTCAGGTTATGGAAGAGAAGCTTATCCTAACATGAGTCGTATGGATTGGGCGGTTGAACTCTTCGCTTGGTTCAACTACTACCTAAAGGACATCGGAGAAGAACCCGAACCAATGGTCCAAATCCAAACCAATGACGGGCATTGGCACGTGGAAGAAACCTGGCCCCCTGAAGACATGTCGTGGTGGCCTGTCGCATTGGATTCTGCGGACGGCTCCGGAGGAACCGTCAATACCAACAATCAGCGGTCATTCCAACTTCCATCCCTAGAAGAGTCCGTTCATATCTCTGGAATGCCGACGCTCCACCTTTCAGTCAACACACTTGCATGTCAAGGGGGGCAAATCTTCGCTACAATGTACGGTGATGGACTACGCTTGGGTCACGCAACGATGGATGTGCGGTATCGTGACGGAGGACATGAAGCGAAAACCGCATTGCCGTTCCAATCCTACACCATGTTGATGGAGTTCAATCCTATGGACGTCATGCTCGCAGAAGGGACGCAAATTGAGGTTGTTCTCACTGAGAACGGGGAAGATTACCTTCCGAGCCCATGTGCAGCGGTTGGGCTTAACGTTAATTCAGGATTATCCACACTAAGCCTACCTTTGATCGACCGCCCGGTGGACGATGATCGTTGGTTCCTCGCCCCGCCTTGGTGGGAACAACAACCCATCCCTGAATGAGGTGCATGCATGCGGGTTCTCGCCTTTGAAGACATGTACGATATTGAGGAGATGCTTGTTTCTGCGGGAATTAATACCGAGAACTTCATTATTGAACAACGATGGAATTCGTCGGATGCGTTGGAACACATCAGAACCTTCGGCCCAGATATACTCCTCCTTGACCATTACATGCCTCCAAAAAGCGGTTATGAAGTTCTAACTCATTTGCTTCAGTCGGACCTCCCGCGGCCGAAGGTCATCGTTGCAATGTCAAGTGAGGCTTCAAAAAACCAGGCTATGGTTAAACTTGGGGCTGATCACGGAATCGTGAAATTCAGCATAGATGAGTTGGATGTTTGGTCCGTTCACTCTTCGTCGTAAGGTTGCCAATCGGTTTGACCTTCTTCGCGATACCACCAGTATCCGTCCTCATCTTCAAACCATTCAACACCGTTTTCATCAATGGAATAGTTTCCATCGTCCTCATCTTCATACTCTTCCTCAACGACTTCTTCAACCGCTTGAACTGCACTTGGATTAGCCATCCCAGATTCTTCCGCAATCCTACGCTTAGCGTCGTCAACATCTGATTCTGCACCCCCAAACACGCGGTTTGTGGTCCTTATCTCAGCTTGATGATCTCCTTGACGAATGGCATTGTCGGACTCTTGATAGAAGTCATCGGTCATCTTATCACGGAATTCATCAAACTCTTCTTTTCCGAAACTTCCTGTGAATTCGTCTCCTTTTGCTTTCATCAAATCGTCCAAATTAACACGCTTGCCCGTGTTCAATTCAGGAGCATCTGGAACGTCACCTGCATAGAACGAATCTTCTTCAGTTCCTAATTTACCAAATACCCGGCCTTCAGGATCTGCTTCCTCAATCGCTTCAATAATGAGGTCGTGTTCTTCCTCGTCGATGTCTTCAGCTTCGTATAGATCGCCTGCTTGGTCAACAAGAGCTTCAAGTTGAGTCGCTAATTCATCCTCATCATCATCGATTTGTCCAACCAACTTGTCAACCTGTTTCAACAGCTTTTCGTAAGGACTACCGGTAATGGCCCCGAGAAATCGGCCAAACCCGCCTTTTTTCTTCGCCATGGTTCACCCTTAGCACTACCCTTATTCAAAGATTGGACTCGTCGGACCCTTGATGATGAACCGCTTACTGGGCTATACATGGTGGAGGATTGGTTGGAGACATTGATGATGTCCTACAACCGTGATTCTTACGAGCAGCGTAGCGGTTATATGGCTCAGGTTCATCTTCCTGGATCGGTCTTCCAGTCATTGGTATGGTGGTCATTACAGTCACTTCCCGATGAAATATTGGTTGGTATTGACATCAACCCAAACATGCCACATCAACAAGTGGTGGATGACTACTTTTCAGGTGAAGAAGTCCATGGGAACTTGTTCCAAGGGCAAGGCTACGTCATCAGCGAAGCTCACATTGTTAACAGAGGGGATTCCTATTCTGTTCATCATCTTCCCGAAGATTGGACCGACGATATGTTCTCAACTGAACGCGGGTCACGAGCAGGTCGTTTTACCCATTGGCTCCATACTCACCCAAATGCTCCAGCCATACCAAGCGGACCCGATGCTGACGCAGCACAAGAGACGTCCGGAATTGACATGATTCTGGGTCTTAGGTTTTCACCCGAAGGCCCTTTGCCTTGGTTTGACGATGTTGAAGGGACCCGCCGGACCATGAAGGCAACCACTCAAGAAACCCCGAGAAAGCGTTCATTTTTCGCCCGGCATCGTCTTCCCGTTCTTGGAAAGGCTCCAAGTGGACACAGTATCCACGAACTGCAGTTGATTGGATTCCATAAATCTGGACACGGCATCAACATCATCTTTGTCGACGAGAACGGGTGGCCTTACGGTTGGGATTCAAACATGAAGAGCCTAGGATCAATTCCTCCATGAATCAAGGAGTTGTTAGAACCGTATGCAGTTCTAACAAACGGTCTGGGTTGACCCCCAAGTCGCCTTGTCCGAGCCTTGATTGTGAATGGAGTTCAATGTCTGTACCTCCAGCAACGTTTTGCTTCATGTGAACGACCACATCGTCAGGGAACCTCCAAAATGGAGTAATAGCAACTGCATGAACGTAATATTCCTCACCTTCTGTGGATTCTTCAACAAGAATCCGAAGGTTGTTTTCCTCAATCCAGTTCTCAAGGATGTTCAGAGATGCATTGATACCGACCTCGTTAGTTGTAACGAGCCCATCGTCCATTCGGAAGGATTCACCTCCCCCTAAATGTGCACAATTTTGACTTCCTGATTCACATGATGGCATCGTATTGAACGGAACATCTGGCGCAGCACCGAAAATCCATGCTTGGACCAGAAGTAGCGGGGATAGAAGTGCGAAGACAACCAGGGCATTGCGTTTGATTTTAGACGGTGATTTTTCAACCTCATCAAGCTCCAATCGGCACCCCTCCTTCGGTCCATTGGCGGTGTTCATAGTACGCAAGCATGCATGCTTCTTCGTCCGACTCGTCAACGAATGAAACCATACCAGAGGCGACACCGCTCGTCACAGGCTCATTGCGTAGGCGCCATGAAAGTAAATCTTGTTCCTTCGCAGTCTTTCCCTGACGAATCCAATGGTTCACGTTCCATTGACGAGCTGCATCCCATTGTTGTTGAGCACGGCTCATGAGATCAGCCCATTCACAACCTTCTCCCGTGATGGCATTCCATGCATCGAGCATGGTTTGGTCAGGCGTAGCCCCTTTTGCAAATGCGCAAAGAATCATTGAATCACGAATCACGATGCTGTTCTGACTGTCCACGAGTTCGCCCATTAAATCTACGGCAGATCGGTTTGGGAGCCCTGTTGGATCTTTGTAGTTCGCCCTCATGTGGTTGGCACCTACATTTGATGTCATGTAAGCCATTGCATTTCCTCGCTTCCCTCTTGGGTCCCAAGCGGGTAAATCCAACCCTTTGCAATGTGCAGTTAGACGGGTTGTTGGGTACCCGGTTTTATTTTCAATCCATTCACTCATGCCAACTGCGCCTGCAGTCAGTGTTCCAAAGAGCGTCCCATCGCCCGGTGTTGCATGAGCCAATACGTGCAATGCTAGAGGGGGCAATTCGGGAATACCAAACCGCCAGGGAACGATGTCCCCTTTGCTGAAGGAACCAAAATCGAAAGGAGCATGGAAATGGTCTGCCCATTCATCGGGCAACCAACCGTGCTGAACCGTTTCACATACAAAAGAAAGAGCCGCTCCCGAGGAAATAGTATCCATGCCAAGGCGATTGCATGCATCGTTTCCATCCATGACGTCAAGGCTGGAACCAATTCCAAGATTTGCGCCTAGCATCGCCAGAGTTTCGTATTCTGGACGGTCAACTCGATTGATGTGAACTGGACGGCCTCGTATCTTAACTCCATCCACAATCGGTCTGTCTGCTGCTTCGCAAGCAATGGGGCAAGGAGCACAACAGCCAGATTGTTTGGCATTGGGCAATGAATCATGCCAATGTTCACCCGAGAGTTCTTGGGTTGATAGAGTCACTTCAACCGGTACGTGTGTTGCTCCAG
>CAXAHZ010000117.1:0-5398 GCA_963968875.1 uncultured euryarchaeote | reverse complement strand
TCCAAATCTTTGGTCAAGAATAAGACTCGCTTTCCCGGCGTTAAAGCGATTTTTTCGGGGGGCCAGTTTTGTCGCATCGCTCCCCCTCATTTTGCATCAAGGGCCGATTGTTCATAATCGGTTCGGGACAGAAACTTTGTTGAAGGGCGCTCATTTCAATTCTTTTGACTGCTTTTCATTGCCCTGTTAAACAGAGGAGGTACCAAAGCTACCAGAAACATGACGTAGTATCCGTGAGGGAGCTGAGGTGCTTCATCGTACGCCTTCAGTTGATGGTATGGTGTGCTGGATTTCAGGTGATGCGCAGGATGGAGAGGCAACTCAAGAAGAGTCCACCGAGAAAGCCGATGGCGGCTTTCCCAAGCATGGTTGGCACCACCCCGTTCCCCCTCTTCCCGCCGTAAGCCATGATGCTGTAGATAATTTACAAATTCAAGTAAAAATACAGCGAGAAGCGCTTGCCCTAAGAATGCGATGAGGCCATCAAAACTCGCGACACCCAAAACGATGAGAAAAACACCTTCGATAATGAACGATCGTTGAGTATCCTTTGGCCGGGCGCGATAAGCGCCCTGAATTTGCCGGGGGATTGTCATCAAGAAATGACGGTAAAGGCTTCTGCCCCACGGGGAAGAAGTCGGGTCGACATCCCTTGCCCAATGCTTGTGATGTGTATGGTTGTGTTCTGTTGTAAAGTGGAGGTACAACACTGAAAAAAGGCTGAGCCGGGCGAGCCACCAACTAGCAGATCTGGGCTTGCGATGTCCGAGTTCGTGGGCAGAAACAATTCCAGATGCACCGCTGCTTAGGCCTACGGAGAGAACGGCCAAGAAAGTAAAGAAGGTCAAACCGTCCAAGTGGACCCGCCAAAGCAATACGGCAACAATGACCGGGACCAAAATTCCATGAAGGTGAAGAATCACGTTGTACGCTTTACCTTCTTGAAGCGGCAAAGTAATACTGCTCTTCCCCAGGAGCGTTTCCAAAATTGGATAGATCCCAATTAACAGAAACAGGGTGATTCCCATCCACCATCCACCCAGCAGTAGCCCTACTAGGGACGCCAAAGGAGTTAGGAGGCCCAACAAGTGCGGAATCCACTGCGTTCGCATCAGAGAATGCTCGGCCCATTTGTTCTAAAGGGCTTGCTTACTTCTTTGAAAAGATGTTTCGAACCCATGCTAGGCGAGATGAACGAAAGATTCCATTCCTAGTGATTTGTGCTTCCATTGCTTGGTCAACGTAGCTTTCGAGGTATGCGTCCATTCAGTAAGCCCCCTTGCGTGAGTGATGTGCTCCACGACGGTCAACTCCACTTCGGTAAAATGCGATTGCCGCAGCAAAACGCTCGAGAAGAGAATCAAATATTCCGTTCCTGTATATTTGGTCGTTCATTGTTTTTTCAATATAGGTTTCAAGTTCTCTATCCATGTGCTCCAGCCTCTGAGTTTTCCTCATAGAATACTTGTACTCCGCCCTATTTGAAGAGGCGGTAAATTCGCCAACACATAGGTGTAAATATTAAAGTAAGTATTTTTTAAGATACCTGTTTATTGACGCGGACCATTTCCGTTGAAATTTTCAAATTCAGCAGTATTTCTCCAAAGTCTCGGGAGTAGGCACACAATCTCCGAACCGATTCGGATAAGCTGAGACTCTGGGCCATCCACGGTTCCGTTTGTTTTACAGAGAGGATACTTCGTTCGTACTCCAACAAAATTCCTTGCAACTCTTTGAGCTCGTGTCGCGCCTTCTCAATGCGCACTGAATCCCGAGTTCGTATGTTAATCATCAATTCCTTGAGGGAAGATTGCCACATAGGTATGTGCTGGAATGGATTAACCGTCGGCAGACCCTCGATAAGCTCAGGGTATTCGGTCATGTTTTTGGTTATGGTGAATGCATGATCCATCATGCGTTCCAAACAGCGAGCAAGGTTTGCATACTCCAATGCCTGTGTTCGAGTCAGGTTGAGTTTTGTAGCCACCAAATGGGAATCGAGTAAGATCCTTACCTGCCGTTCAATGAGATACAGCAGGGCATCCACCTCCCCCTCTCGTTCTTCTGAATCTGAAATAAAACTGCGGTCGCCTCCTTCAAAGACGCTGATGATATCACGCATGAGTGACGTGACTTGGAGGTACATCCGATTCAAACTTGCATGGAGGGGCATGTCGCCTGCATTTAGCAAACATCTCAACTCCACTTGATCTTCTTTTTCCTCAATAATTTCAAACCCTCTTGTTGAGCGAAGGAAGCGACGAATGGCGTACTTGAGTGATTGACGGTTTCCGGGTTCAAAGTCCACAGATATTACATCTGCTCCAGATATATATGCTCCCATGAGATGGTCGTGAAGGCTGTTTTCTGGGAGCATGTCAAAGTTGAAGTTTACGTGTTGTTCAAGGCTTACTGAGTGGTCTAAAGGGGTAATTCTCAACGCCCCACTCGGTCTCCAATCAACCCGTAAAGAGTCGCGTGACCCCAATCGGTTCTTCGTCACCCATTGTTTTGGTAGGCTTAGCGTGAAGGTACTGCCTCCCGTTGCCTGCAATTTTCTCACTTCGTGATTACCCGGTCCAAGAGCCATGACTCCCCGTCTCTATACATCTATATAGAATATACACAATCGCGTATAAGTACCAACAATATATGGTCGCATACATGGAACCCCTAATCCTGATTTTAATCGGTCTTTCAATCGTCGTGTGTGCATACATGGCCTGGAACATTGGTGCAAACGATGTTGCAAACGCCATGGGGACCTCGGTAGGTTCCCGAGCACTGACTCTCAAACAGGCAGTAGTCATTGCAGCCATCTTTGAATTTGCAGGAGCGTTCTTTGCGGGTGATGCAGTCACGGACACGGTCCGAAAGGGCATTCTCGTTGTCCCGTTTAACGACGATGGAGTGGTTACTGACACCCTATTGTCTCAAGACATCGCTTTGGGATTCATCGCTGCAATGATGGCTGCCGCTACTTGGCTGACCATCGCAACACGCATGGGCCTACCAGTTTCTACAACCCACTCAATTATCGGCGGAATCATCGGTGTTGGATTGGTCCTTGAGGTCAAGTGGGAAATGGAACTCATCAACTGGGAAAAAGTAGGCCAGGTTGTCATGTCGTGGGTTGCAAGCCCATTGATGGGAGCGCTCATCGCCTTTTTCTCGTACATGATCATCAAGAAAACCGTGTTGGATAACGACGATCCCGTTTCCCGGTCAAAATGGCTTGCTCCAATCCTTGCCTTTCCGACCTTCTTTGTTTTGGGACTTGCACTCCAATTCAAAGCGCTCAAGGGATTCATTTCCAGGGCAGATTCAAACGAATGGATTGACAAATCAAACTGGCTTCCTGCAAAAGAAAACGGCGTATTCAATCCTTGGGCTGAAAATGCATGGCTGCCCCTTAATGCATTGTTCCTTGCAGCTTGTATTGGTGCAGTTGCAAGCCTCGTGCTTTACTTTGTCCTCCGCCGCGTTAACATCGAAGAAGAAGTTCGTGGCTTCAAGGGCGTAGAGCGCATATTCGTCTGGTTGCAAATCATTACGGCCGCTTATGTTGCATTTGCCCACGGTGCAAACGACCGTTCCAATGCTATCGGACCAATGGCTGCCGTTTGGGACGTATTTTCAAACCCCGACCTCCAGTTGGCTGAACAAGCTCCAATCCCTCTTTGGCTGGTTCTCCTTGGTTCCGCCGGTATCGCCATCGGTGTTATGACGTGGGGCTGGCGAGTTATGGAAACCATCGGTAAGAAAATCACGGATATCACGCCAACTCGCGGTTTCGCTGCAGAGTTCGGGGCAGCAACGACCATCCTGATCTTTTCCATGCCATTCCTTGCTGTTCCTGTTTCAACCACGCATACATTGGTTGGAGCAGTGGTTGGCGTAGGGCTTGCCGGCGGCGCAAAGGCCGTTGATTTCCGTGTCTTTGCTAAAATTGCAGCCTCTTGGGTTGCAAGCGTTCCCGTAGCAGCCTTTGGGGCCATCGTGCTCTTTGTTGCTTCAGGCGGCTCTCTGTTGAACATGATTGTTATTCTTCCAATATCGTTCATCGCAGTTGGCATTGCCATCTGGAAGAGCGGCGGCGAAATCCACATTGAAGAAGCACTCTCCGACGCAAGTCAAGAGCGCCTCAAGACCTCCCCCTTCCACAAGTTCCACGAGCACGCTCAATCGGTTGAAGTGACCGTGAACCACATGCTCAAGGCAGTGAACGATGCATGCGATGGTAACGATCCATCAGAAGCGATCAAGGCCACCATCGATGCTGAATTGGAAGCGGATAACGTGAAGTCAGACCTACGTAGGATGGCGAGTGAAGACATGAGATTCGGTGTTCAGGTTGGCATAGACGATTTCCTACACATGGTCTCACGCCAAGATAGAATTGCAGATTATGCCCAGAACGTGGCTGAACAACTTGCATTTAGGGAACTTTACGAGGACAAGGAAGCGAAGGCCAAACTAAAGAAAATGGCCGAAGCGGTTGCCGCAACGGTTGCAACGTACGAAGACACGGTCAACGCATTAAGAGAATTCACCATTAGCGGAGAGACCAAGGCTGCCCGAGACAACCTCGCCGCCCTCATCAAAGAAGTGAACCTGATGGAACATGAAGCGGATACCGTAGAGGCCGATGCAGCGAGTTATGTATTCAGTAATGGCGACGACTCCCCACTTGCAGCCATGCACATGTACAGAGTCCTGCAACGTCTTGACGATGTCGCAAATGCTTGTGAGAAGGCCGCCAATGCCTTCATTCCACTTCTCAATCGCTAAGTCTGACTGCGAAAAAGCCATATGATACCGAGATGAACCAAAATACATGGCTAAAATAAATGTCGGAGACGACGCTCCACAGATGACCTTGCCCGCAATTGACGGCAGTTCATTTGATATGGCTTCAATGAAAGGAAAGCGAGTTATACTGACCTTCTTCAGATTTTCTTCCTGCCCTTTTTGCAACATTAGGATTCATCGTATCCTAAAGCGATGGAATGAGTTTCCCGATGATGTTGTTATGGTCGGTGTTTTTGACGCAAAGATCGCTGAGCTCACTAAGCGAATGAAAAAGCACAATCCGCCCTTTACCGTTGTAGCCGATGAAACATACGAGCACTTCCTCAAAAACGATGTAAAGAAATCCCTTTGGCGTGTTCTCTTGGCAC
Organism: uncultured euryarchaeote; assembly: GCA_963968875.1. GTDB lineage: Archaea > Thermoplasmatota > Poseidoniia > Poseidoniales > Poseidoniaceae > Poseidonia. The sequence goes on along the minus strand of CAXAHZ010000117.1, from coordinate 218 downwards.
CGCTTCGAGCACCGTTGACCATGTTAGAGGCCATGTTCCGAGGATACATTCCATTGACCCTTTCTCTTTCCAAACTTTCAACCATCCCGGTTGATGTTCTCATTGACGAGAACGGAAAAGTTGTGGAAGCCCATTACTGTAAAGATACTGTGGACCATCTTCCCATTGACCGTCTTCTTGAGTTTGCGAAGGGCGCATGAATGAACCTACAATTCAGG
>CAXAHZ010000116.1:0-5428 GCA_963968875.1 uncultured euryarchaeote | reverse complement strand
ACATTCAGCCAATCGTCTGGAATGAAAGCCTTGCGAGGCACGCCCTTGTCCCTCACACGGGAGACTACAGTGACATGATGTTTGAGGAGGACAATCGTGGGAAGGGGCAATCCAATGATGCAAATGAGGGCGGTTCAAGTACCAATTATCAAGCTGATCTGCACCCCGAGGAATACTGGATGTACAACCAACCATGGCCGCTACCCGTCCTTGAACCATTGACGACCGATCACTACGCAAGCATTAGCATCGGAAATGATAGCGCTGGAGCATTGCGTTTCAATCTCTCTAGTGAACAGAGGACGACGTTTTGCGTGACCATTCAAACAATCTCAAACAACGTTTCCTCTCCGGCAAATGCAGATATATACCTCCTTACGTCGAATCAATACGACATGTATTGGGAATCTTATAACAACAATCATTTCTACACTTGGATGGGGGAATTTGGAGAGGTTTTGAGTGACCTATCCCCTGAATGGAGGAGTTTTAATCCCGCTGGATGGAACACTTACCGAGACGTACACCAATATGAAAATAGAGAGGAAGTGACATTTTCATTATCCCTTGACGGTCCTGAAGTATACAATTCAATCTTTGATTCGGGCTCACATCAGGATTTCTATCTGGTAATTGATGCATGGGACAATTCCCATGATGGTGATGCTGAGCCGTTGGGCGAGGTTGTGGTCGCTGATGTAACGGTAATTACGGAAGAGCGTAATTTCGTATTGCCTCCATGGACGGTCCCCTTGGTCTTCTTCGCTATGATTGGTGCCGTGATCGTTCTTCCGTTTGTACTCAATAGCAGATACATGAATGCTGGAATGGGGGCAGATTCTACCGACTCTTCTTCCGAAACTGTGCCTCTGCTCGAGCAAAAGCCGCTTATTGACTCCCCGCCACCACCGGCGGAATAGTGCTTTAGTATTCCATTAGGGCCCAGGCGCTCTTCAGGTCTCGAATGTTCACGAGGCCTTTGTCTGAAAGCCTGAACTCATTTCTCAATGATGCGTAAACCAAGGATTGGCCGAGAACAGGCGCGTGAAGTCGTGCCCAGTCTCCACCATTTCCAAGGGCCATGAGGGCGAAATTGTGCTTTGATCCAAGAAGTTCATGGCAAGCTTCAACGATTTGCAATGCATCTTGATGATCATTTACTGTTCCACAGAATTTGAACATCTCGCCTTCAGTGGAATGCTCTTCAACCATTGCGACAAGGTCGGATGCACTGGGTGTTGATTCTACATCGTGGATTGATGAGACGATTCCGATGTTAGCGGAAGCGGCCATTTCTAGAATTTCATTGCGTTGTTTTTCATCTATGGAAAGTTCAACGTCAATGGTTGTTACTCCGGATTCAATGGCCTTCTTCATCACAGCAAGACGTTCATCTTCGGTTCCTGGGAAATGACCTCCTTCATTGAGCGGTCGTACGGTGAAGATTACTGGGAGGGGGATGCTCTCTTTCAAAGAAGTGATGGATTCGTCAGCGTCTACGTCTCCTATGTCGAGGATGTGCCACTGGTCTTCAGGGGGCAGAACATGGCGAACTTCGCCCTTTTCGTCTTCTACTGCTTCATGAGCGGGTTTCTTTAGGTAAAGTCGGTCAAAGCGAACTTCAACCATATCGGCTCCAGCGATGTTCGCTCGAGCGGCTTCATCAGCCATTTCTTTGACAGTAGTTCCTTCCAAGGATACGCAGATGTTTGGGCCAGTCATGTCCTCCCCACCTGCGTCCTCTTCTTAACGCTCACGCCGTCTGAATTCGTAACTTTGGAGCAAATATCTTCTTGTAATTTGGCCGTTTTTGGCTTGAAATGGACGCTTGAATAATGTGAGTAAATAAATCCTATCCCAATCATATCAATTGCCGTTCAATGCCTTGTTTCTAAGGTTCAAGCAGGGGTATGTTTAAACACCGTGGAGGGAATTAGAAATTGAATGGGAGGGAGTGAAAAATTCCACGACAAAAACGGGCCGCAGCCCACTTTTTTCAACGAATAAATCAATCCTAAAATTTGCACAAGAATATGCAAACTCTTTCCCGACCGGTGATGACAATGGAAGACTCATATGATGCAGGTAGCATTCAAGTTCTGGAAGGGCTTGAAGCAGTACGAAAACGACCAGGTATGTACCTCGGGGACCCGCACGACGGCTCTGCCCTACATCATTGTATTTGGGAAGTAGTTGACAACTCGGTCGATGAGCACCTCGCAGGGCATAACGACACGGTCGAAGTCCTCATCAATCCCGATGGGTCGCTTTCAGTAAGGGATTACGGCAGGGGAATCCCCGTGGACCTGCACGAAGAGTTTGGCATTTCAGCTGCCGAAGTTATCATGACCAAGCTTCACGCAGGCGGTAAATTCGACAACAGCTCTTACAAGGTCAGCGGTGGACTTCACGGAGTTGGAGTGTCCGCGGTAAATGCCGTTTCAGAATGGATGGAAGTTACGATTCACAGAGACGGCATCATCTACAAGCAGCGTTTTGAGGCGGGAGTGAGAGTCTCGGAGCTTGAACAAATAGGAGTCTGCGATGACACCGGCACAACAATTTCCTTCAAGCCAGATATGTCAATTTTCACCAACATCACCGAATTCGACTTTGACGAAATTGATACTCGGCTGAAGGAGACCTCGTTTCTTAACGCAGGGTTGAAAATTGTAATCATTGATGAAAGAGGGGAGGACCAACACGTTAGCGAGCATCATTACGAAGGCGGCCTTGCAGAATTCGTACGTCAAATAAACGTACGGCGAGAAGCCATGCATGAAGACGTCATCATCATTTCAGGGGAGAAAATAATAGAGAAAGGCCCTGTGACGGTAGAACTTGCTTTGCAATGGTCAGATGCATTTAGCGAAAACATTCTGTGCTATACCAACATCATCCGGAATAAAGACGGCGGAACTCACATGTCCGGCTTGCGTACGGCTTTGACCAGTTGCGTGAACGGGTATGCTAAGAAGAATAAGTTGCTCAAGGGCGATGGCCTCTCAGGGGATGACGTGCGTGAAGGTCTTGCAGCCATTGTAAGCGTCAAGCATCCAGACCCCTCATTCTCTTCACAAACAAAAGATAAACTCGTCAGCAGTGAAGTAATGGGTATTGTTCAAACGGTAGTCTATGAAAAACTGAACGAATTCTTTGAAGAAAATCCATCGGTAGCAAAATTGATCGTCAACAAAGCACTTCTCGCTAACAAAGCGAGAGAAGCTGCCAGGAAAGCAAGAGACTTGACCCGAAGGAAGGGCGTACTCGAGGGTGGCGGCCTACCCGGTAAACTCGCAGATTGCCAATCAAAGGACCCCAAAGAATGCGAAATTTATCTCGTGGAAGGAGATTCTGCGGGCGGCTCTGCAAAGACAGGAAGGGATCGCCGTACACAAGCAATCCTGCCGTTACGCGGTAAGATTCTCAACGTTGAGCGTCAAATGCACAACATCGCAAAGGTATTCCAAAACAACGAGATTCAGACGATGATTCGGGCCTTTGGTGCTGGAGTGGGCAACAATACTGAAGATGAGGGTTCTTTTGATACCTCTAAACTCCGCTACCATCGACTCATCATCATGACTGACGCAGACGTTGATGGCGCCCACATTCGTACGCTCATGCTCACGTTCCTGTGGCGGTTCATGCGGCCTGCCATTACCGAAGGTCACGTATTTATTGCTCAACCGCCACTCTATCAAGTGAGCAAAGGCAAGATGTCTCGTTATGCATTCAGTGATGAAGAGCGCGACGAGATGATCGAAGAACTAAAGGGAGATAATCCCAATGCCAAAATTGGTGTCCAACGCTACAAAGGTCTTGGTGAAATGAACCCAGAGCAGTTATGGGAGACCACCATGGACCCTGAAACCCGAACAATGTTGAAGGTGACGGTAAAGGAGGCTCAAGAGACAGACCGTATGTTTGAAACGCTCATGGGCGAAGATGTCCCTGAGCGAAGGGCGTTCATTGAACGCTATGCAAAGGAGGTGACGAACCTTGACATCTGATGAAGAAAGCAACGAAGAACAAGACGACGAAACCATTGCCCCAGGTGGTAATATTCTCAACCATTCACTCAATACAGAAATGAAGAATTCATACATCAACTATGCGATGTCTGTCATTATTGGGCGTGCTCTTCCCGATGCTAGGGACGGCCTCAAGCCTGTTCATAGGCGTGTTTTGTACGGTATGTATGAGGGAGGCCACACGTCTGAAAAGAAGTTCAGTAAATCTGCTCGTTCGGTTGGAGAAGTCATGGGTAAATACCATCCACACGGCGATCAATCAATTTACGATACCATGGTGCGTATGGCGCAAGAGTTCTCGCTTCGATATCCACTTGTGGACGGCCAAGGGAATTTCGGTTCCATCGATGGAGACCCTCCTGCTGCAATGCGATATACAGAAAGTCGCCTGGACAGAATTTCAAAACACATGCTGGAAGATATCAACAAAAAAACCGTTGACTTCCAACCGAATTTTGACGATTCGGAGCAAGAACCAACGGTTTTACCGGCTCGTCTCCCCAACCTTCTGCTCAATGGAAGCGATGGAATCGCAGTTGGAATGGCAACGAGAATCCCTCCTCACAATCTAACCGAAGTTGCAGGAGCCGTTAATTTACACGTTGAACAAATTCTAGAACAAGGTTCCGAAGGAAAGCCATCTATCTCTATAGAAGAGTACATGCAGTTCGTAAAGGGGCCAGACTTCCCAACCGGAGCTAGCATCCACGGCATCGATGGAATCATTGACATGTATACTGGAGGAAAAGGCAGATTCCATGTTCGCGCAAAGTGCGATGTCCACGATGACAGTGATGGAAAGCGCATCATCATCCACGAGATCCCCTACCAGGTCAAGAAGGCCGACATGCTCATTCACATCGCTGATTTGGTCAATAAGGAAATTGTTGTTGGAATCAGGGACATTCGTGATGAATCGTCAAAGGAAGGTATTCGTGTTGTCATTGAAGTCAAAAACAATGCTGACCCGCATGCGGTTCTCAATCAGTTGTTCAAATCAAGCCGTTTACAAGAGTCCTATTCAGCCAACATGATGGGCATTCTGGACGGCCGGCCGGTTTTGCTGGACCTACCCACCATGATCCATACCTACGTTCAACATCGTGAATCTGTCATTGAGCGTCGTGCACAGTTTGACTTGGACAAAGCGAATGCGCGAGCTCACATTTTGGAAGGGCTCGTAAAGGCACAAGATCGTATTGACGATGTTGTTGCAGTCGGAAAAGCCAGTTCCAGCCGCGAGCAATTTGAATCCGTTCTTCGTGGAGATGAAACTATGTCTGGAATTGCGCCATTTGACTTCTCGGAACCGCAAGCAAAAGCAATCGCTGAACGGCGATTGTACCAGTTAAGCAGAATGGATGTTGCCAATGTTCAAGCCGAACACAATGAAC
>CAXAHZ010000115.1:0-5430 GCA_963968875.1 uncultured euryarchaeote | reverse complement strand
TTTTAGCCGAAATCGGCCACAACACGCCTTCAGTATCGTACCTTCTTTCGGGTGATGGTTCTCCAAATGCGTTGCAACGGGTCGTAATATCGGTCAACCACACGTTCTTTCAATTGAATAATTGCATCGTCGGTAATCTGAATCCCTGCAGGACAGACTTCGGTGCAACATCGGGTGATGTTGCAATATTCAATACCGAATTCTTTCTTGATCTCAGGGACGCGGTCCTCAGTATCAAGAGGGTGCATCTCATACTGAGCGAGCCTGACCAAATTTCGAGGTCCTGCAAATCCATCAAATTGTTCGTGATCCCGCAATACGTGGCATGTATTGACGCACAGGAAACACTCAATACATTCACGGAATTGTTGGACCCGGTCGGCTTCCATTTGGTTGAATTCCCAGTTCATCTCGTCTGGGCCGTTGATCGGTTTGATTCGCTGAGCCACTTCATAGTTCCAACTCACATCAGAGACAAGGTCTTTGACGTGCGGGAAAGCCTTCATTGGACGAACTTCAATGGGTTGGCCTTCAGGTGTTTCTGCCACCACATCGCTCATTCGAGTCATGCACATTAACCGAGGGCGGCCGTTAATTTCGGCGGAACATGAACCGCATTTTCCAGCTTTGCAGTTCCAGCGAACCGAAAGGTCTGGCTCTTGCTCGTGTTGGATGCGATGAAGACAATCGAGAACGACCATACCCTCGTCCAGTTCAACGTTGTATGATTCAAGTTTAGAATCGTCGCCTTCGCCTCTAAGAATATTGAATGCTTGCTTCTTTCCTTTGAGTGACATCACTTTTCACCTCCTGCTTCGGCTGCTTCGGCTGCCCGATCGGCTATCATTGTTTTGACTTCCTTAAGTGCGCCTTCCAGGTCATCACGAATGGCTTCAACGGGCTCTTGTCGAATCTTCATTTCACCATCTTCCATCCATATGATGTTCAAGGTCTTACCCCAGTAATCGTCTTCTGGAGTAGGGAAATCGTCTCTTGTATGGCCGCCTCTGCTTTCTTCTCGGGTGATGGCTGCAAGCGTTGCGGCGTGGGATACATCGGCCATGTTGATCAAGTCAAGTGCCTGATGCCATCCTGAGTTGTATTTTCGGGAGGTCCCTGAGGAGCATGCCATCGCTCGCTCTTTGAACGACTTTATGTCTTCGAGTGCTTCTTCCAACTCAGTCTTTGTGCGAATGATGCCAACTTTAGTTTGCATCATTTCCCGCATTTCATCGTAAATTGCTCCGGGGTTCTCTCCCCCTTCCCTCATGAGAGGGGCAAGCATATCGTCAATTGCAGCCCCCACTTGTTCGTTGTCAATCGTCGGTTGTGCCAGGTCCTTGGCTCGCTTTGCAGCAAACTCACCGGCGCGCTTCCCAAAGACAATGAGGTCGGAAAGCGAATTGCCACCAAGACGATTGGCTCCGTGGAGGCCAGATGAGACTTCCCCGCATGCAAACAGACCGGGTACGCTTGTTTCTTGTGTCTCGGCGTTAACACGAACACCGCCCATGACGTAGTGAGCAGTCGGCCCGACTTCCATCGCCTCCTTTGAGATATCAACGCCTGCCAATTCTTTGAATTGATGATGCATACTTGGCAACTTCTTCAGAATCGCTTCTTCTCCGCGATGAGAGATGTCCAGGAATGCGCCACCGTGTGGTGAGCCTCGCCCTGCTTTAACTTCTGAATTGATCGCCTTAGCGACAACGTCTCGGGTGAGCAATTCGGGCGGCCTTCGGACGGTTGCAAGTTTTCCACTCACGACTTCCTCAACCCATTGGTCGGATTCTTCGATGGTATCAGCGTGGTCGCCTGCAAACATTTCAGGGACATAGTCAAACATGAACCGCTTTCCTTCGGAATTGGTCATACGTCCACCTTCACCCCGAACGCCTTCCGTGACGAGAATACCACGAACGGATGGTGGCCAAACCATGCCTGTAGGGTGAAATTGTACAAATTCCATATCTCGGAGTTCAGCTCCAGCCCACAGTGCCAAGGCGTGTCCGTCTCCGGTGTATTCCCACGACCCCGAACATACGGACCAACAACGTGTGATGCCACCCGTTGCCAACACGACTGATTTACCGGAGAACGCATGGACGTCCCCATCAACTCGGGTGTATGCAACGCAGCCCGTCACGCGATCTCCTTCCTTCAGGAGGGTTCGTACGGTGTATTCCATGAAAATGTCAATTCCTTCGTGAATGCCGCGCTCTTGGAGGGTTCGTATCAATTCGAGACCCGTTGCGTCTCCGACGTGAGCGAGCCTTGGGAATGTGTGACCACCGAAATTGCGTTGGTTGATGAGATTGTTCGGAGTTCTGTCAAATACTGCCCCCCACTGTTCCAATTCACGGACGCGGTCAGGTGCTTCCTTTGCATGGAATTCGGCCATACGCCAATCTGCAAGCCACTTGCTGCCCTTCATTGTGTCGTGGAAGTGAACTTTCCAACCGTCTCGGGGGTCTGCATTTTGAAGTGCTGCGGCGCATCCGCCTTCAGCCATGACGGTGTGTGCCTTTCCAAGAAGAGACTTCGTGATGATAGCGGTCTTTGCTCCGCTACGAGATGCTTCTATGGCGGCACGAAGGCCTGCACCACCGGCACCGATGACGATGACGTCGTATTCGTGGTTGGTTATTTGTTCCGTCATCTTACCACCTCATAGTACAAACAAAGCCACGTCGTTTACGTAGCCTTCACAGACTGCTAGAACCCAAAGATCACCCAGGAATACAAAGGTCAATGATGTCCAAAACCAAAATCCGTGGGAACGGTTGAATACGCTGATTTTCCCGAAGAGCTTTCCTCTGATTTGGCTAATTCCTGTAGTCCAACGGTCCAGCATTCCTCCGGCAAGATGGCGTAGAGCATGACAGGATGTCACGTACATTGTGAGCAAGAATGCTTCAATACCCATTACAAGGGTTCCAACTGAAAGACCGATGCCATCATCGAACGTCATTGCGTGAGTTACATCCCACCATTTAATGATAAGGATTACCATTGCTGCATAAAGGAAATATCGGTGCAAGTTGTTGAAGATGAACAAGCGCTTTTCGCCTTGATATCCAATTTTCTTGTTGATGTCAGGTTCGTCAACCCAGCAGGCCACGGGACTTGCGAAGAAGGTGCGATAGTAGACTCTGCGCATGTAGTAGCAGGTTCCACGAAATCCGAATGGAATCCAAAGGATAAGTACAGCGGCGTTAACCCACGTTGGATGGTCCCAGGAAGAAAGGCCGAAGAGATCCCATTCCAATACATTGGGGGAGAAGATTGGTGACATGACGGTGTGATGGCTGTCAAGACCGTAAGAAATCGTTCCCTCGGTGGTGTAGATGAAGAGGCGCCAGAAGGTATAGATCATAGCCGCAGTGAGCCCAATGCCCATGGTAAGAGGTTGGCTCCACCAGTTGTCGATACGGTTGGTACGACCCAATCCGTTGATAACGGGAAGTTTGATGCCGTCGCCCATGATTTCACACCCTATCCCCCAAGGGGGGGATATGCTTACCCAAATGCGCAGGGTCTTTGAGGTTCACCATTGAGCCACAGGGATAAAACCGGTCAAAATTATGCCAATTGAGTCCAATCAACATCTGCTTCTGCCATTTCAATTTCATCAACATCCATTTGGGCAAGTTGCAGTTTTCCAGACAGTTCATCGTTGACTGCATGCCAATACGAGTAAGCCTCAATGACCCAAATACCGGATTCTCTTGTGCCGTTTCCTGAACCCTTGACTCCTCCAAACGGAAGATGGGCTTCAGCACCGGTGGTTGAATTGTTGATTCCAGTCATTCCAGCCTTGATACCTGTCTTGTAGCGGTAGGCTTCCAGACGGTCGTTCGTGTATATCGCTGATGACAGGCCGTACGGACTTGCGTTAGCCAAGTGGAGGGCGTGATCGAAGTCGTCGGCTTTACAGATGGTGACAGCTGGGCCAAAGACTTCCTCATGGAAACACTCCATGTCTTCGGTAACGTCAGAAAAGACGTGAGGCCACATGAATACACCCTCTTCAGCAGTTCCAAGGAAATTCGTGGGTTGATTGTCACTGGAAATCCGTCCTTTCCCAAACATATGATTGGCGCCCGATGCCTTGCACATTTCGACGGCCACAAGGAAATCCTTGGCGTATTTTTCTGACAACATTGGCCCGTACAATACCCCGTCATGAACCAGAGAGTCTCCGATTCGGGTGGATTCAACTTTAGCCATGAATTTGGTCATGAAATCATCGTAGATGTCTTTGTGGAGAATCAGGTTTCCAAGAGATGTACAACGTTGACCGGCCGTTCCGAAAGCACCCCAATAGGCGCCCTCAACAGCGTTTTCAAGGTTTGCACTTGGCATAACCACAAGAGGGTTTTTTCCACCGAGTTCTAAGGAGCATGATACGAGGTTTCGTCCGCAAACTTCTCCAATCATCTTTCCGACTTCAGTTGAGCCGGTGAAGGAAATCTTGTTGACGCGACCTTCGTCGACAGCATCCACAAGGTATTGTCCTGCGCCGCTTCCTTTTCCGTGAACCAGATTGATGACACCGTTTGGCAGTCCTGCTTCGTGCATGATTCGTGCGAGAGCGAACGAGAGAAGAGGTGCATCTTGAGGGCTCTTCCAAACACAGGTATTTCCGCACATAATTGCTGGAATCATCTTCCAGAAAGGTACTGCAGCAGGGAAATTGCATGCATTGATGATTCCGCAAACGCCAAGCGGCCGGCGGTAGGTGAACAATTCTTTGTCAGGCAGTTCCGAATTCACGGTTTGCCCGTACAGGCGGCGTCCTTCGGATTGGAAAAACAGACATGTGTCAATGGCTTCTTGTACGGAACCTGCGGCTTCTTTGAGGGTTTTTCCGATTTCACGTGTTTCAAGAGCGACGATCGCATCCTTGTGTTCCATCAATAAGCGGCCCATGTTACCGATGATTTGCCCGCGAGTTGGAGCAGGCGTTGCGGCCCATCCAGGAAACGCATCGTGAGCGGCGTCAAGTGCTGCATGCACATCCTCCCTGGTCGAGAGAGGGAATTCGCCCAATGTGTCGTTGAGAATGGCGGGGTTGACCGAGTTGAATGTGGACCCGTCGCTTGAGTGTGTGAGTTGTCCGTTGATGATGTTGTAACCCTTAACACTGGGTTTTCCATTGGGGTTGTTTGAAGGTAAAAACTCAAGGCCGGTTTCTAAGACGTGAACCATGAACAACGCCAACATCGCTCGTCTCTTGAATGTGATGGAACCGCTAGCATGGTATTTACAAGGCGTGGATTTAAGTGACTCCTACTGTTTTGAAAGTTACTAACTGACCTGAATGGCGATGTGGAGTCTTCATATACCGTCGTACGCCAATAGGAAATGTTGAGGAGCAATCATTATGTCTGACAAAGAAGATTCTGTTTCGTTGCGTGTATCAAAGGC
>CAXAHZ010000114.1:0-5444 GCA_963968875.1 uncultured euryarchaeote | reverse complement strand
CGGCGGACTGCAAATTCTGGTAGAACTTCAAGTGCGGCGACCCGAATGTCTTCATCGGTGTCTTCCAATGCGAGTAAAAGAAGGCCATGGGCTGCACGAACCATACTCTGCGGGACCGTTGACAATGCACGAATACCATGCTGGCGACTCATCACATGAGTGACTCCAAGCCAAAGCACTTCTCGTTGCTCAAGCGAACCCTCGGCGAGGGACATAGTGTGTTCTGGGCGTAGTGCTGACCAAGGACCTTCTATCGGTTCAAACGACGCTTCTACAACCTTCGTGTTGGAGATATTAATCGGTTTCCCAGTACGGGGGTCTCGTGCAATGTAGTCTTTTGCCATGCTTCCCCCTTTACCCCGCAGCGTGCCCACCATCATGAACCTTGGGAAGCCTACACTAGAAAAACTATTGAATCTCTAAAAACCACTACGAGAAGGATATACAAACTAACCCCCCCTAGCATTGCCATGACCAATTCTAGAATTTACTCGGCATTGGTCATTGCTGGCGTAATGGTTCTCTGCCCGTGGGTTGCAGTTGTCCAAAACGACATTAACCCGGTTGAATTGATGGACCAAGAATCAGAAGAACGTACCAATGAACGACTCAACTCCTTCAAGACCAGTCAAGGCTTTATTCATACCAATTTAACGACCTATTCTACAGGAGTGACAGGTTTAGAGCGTCCAGCCATCTCATGGAACAACCCTTCAGGGATGGCTGGTTTAGCACAACCGAGAGCGGGGGGTTGCGCCGCTTATCTTCCATCGCTTGACCAAGTGTACTATGCAGGCGGCAGGACGGATCCCAATCCACTGAATACAGGAGATGAGGAGGCTACAGATTCTGTTGATGTCTTCTACAATACCAATAAATCGTGGTTGCCCAGTCCTGACTCACTCGCTCAAACTCAAGAGTATCACGGTTGTACGACATTAAACAATAGGATCTACATGATCGGAGACCTTCATCCTAATTCTAATCCAAGCGTGAATTCAGAAGGTCTCATGCAGGTTTTTGACCCAAACACGGGAAATTGGACCGTTGGAACGAACATGCCGACTGGGACGAAAGTGGGCCTTGCTGGTGTTGAGTCACATAACAACATGATCTATGTTGCAGGGGGTGCTTCCAGGCCCGACCGCTCGGACGTCACCGACCGACTGATGCGTTATGACCCAATCAACAACAATTGGACACAACTTTCCAGTATGAATACTCCCCGCCATTCGTTTCAACTGGTGGAATTCCAAGGGAAATTGATTGCCTATGGAGGCATTGGAGTTTTTTTCGACCCCATCGCCAATACAACAGTATACGGTGAAACGAACATGACCGAGGCCTACGACCCTCTGACGAATACATGGACGCAATTGACGAATTCAACCAAGAAATTGGTAGCCTATGCTGCCGATGTGTTCAACGATGAAATCGTGATTCATGGGGGATACCAGTCCAACGGCTGGCAAATTACAAAGAGCGATAAAACGTATGGATACAATCCGTTCACCAACGAATGGAGAACTCATACATCACTGCCTTACGGGGTGTTTGACTCATCGATCGTACAGGCCAACAACACCCTTGTTTTTGCGGGTGGCGATACCAGCAACAGTAGGTTCGGTTCCTGGGGCGTGCAATACCTCACAGAGGGTGATTATTTTGAGAATCCTGAACAGCACAGTGGTTGGCTCACATCACCGTTGTATGATATGAGCACAAACCAACACGGATCAGCAAGCCCAATTTGGCTTGGATTTACGGCAACTGAACCAAGTGGAACCTCAGCTCTTATGCAATACAGAACTTCATTTACACAATCTGGAATTTCAACAGCCTCATGGAAACCAACCACCGTTCCGGTCTACTCATATCTAAATCAGGGGAATACTTCAATCAGCGAAATCAGTGAGAATACCCGATACTTACAGTACCGAGTGAAACTGAGTACTGACCGACTGATGGAATGGGAAATTCCTCAGTTGGTCGATGTCTCTTTCGGAGGAGATGAAGCCGCCTTCTCTGATTCGTTACCCCAATACATGCAACCTACCGCTTCGGCATTGGACATCGTAACGCACCACCATGCCTCAACTACGGAAGGTGAGTATCAACTTGCAATACATGCTACAGATGAATTTGGAGGTTTCCATCAAGGTACAGAGTGGGCGACAATGACATGGAATACAACATTGAACACCCTCCAAATTGACGACCCCAGTGGGTTGTTATTCAGCGGTTTAGTCCATGCACAACCCGATGCATTGGGACCATCGGGCCAGAACATGACATGGAGTATATCCCTTAGCAGCACCATGCCAACGGATTACCTTCGGTTCAAAGTCAGCACACTTGCTCAGCGTAATGCCAGTTACCTCCATCCAGACAATGTCCCCTTGGACAAAGATGTCACCGTTGAGATTACTGAGATTACAGCGGACTATTCAAGCACGGGTGACGATTCTGTAGAAGAACAGGAAGTACTTCCAGCAAACACGGAACTGAACATTACAATTGACCATTACTTCACGAATTCAGGACTCCGTTTGCTCGGGGGCACCATTCAAGGTAGGCTCCACACAGACATCAAGACCTTTGACTTGGACACTCAAGATCAACGAATGTGGAGCAATTCCTCCACGCAATGGTTTGACTTGCCTTCTGGACAAATAGATTACATTACTCTCAACTTACCCGAAGGAATATCCGGGGAAGCGGAGTTTTGGCTTGAAGTGCGAACAAGTCAGGACTGGAATTTGGTCTCAACTTCATCACCGCATCGCTTTGTGATCAACGGGGAAGGTCCGACCCTGCTCAGTGTAGCACCTGCTGTTGACCAATACCTCGACGAGGACGACCACAGAGTGGTTTCATTTGAATTTCATGATGTCGGAGGATTCTCTGAAGGGACCATTAACGCTTTGCTGTGGATTGAGGCTCAGGATGATGGAAGTTCTACAACCTCGCCAGACGGTATCGCACAACGAGAGGAATACAAGACCGTCATGGCATATGTGGACCAAATTGACAACACCTGGACGGTCAATGTCACCGTTAATGATACGGCCAATGAAGACCATCAATGGGTTCGATTATTATTGATTGGAACCGATGTTGCAGGCTTTGTAATTCAACAATCAGACCCCTCTTTGGGCCATGCAAGATGGGAATCAAGAACTCCTTCAACCGCTACGTTGCAACTTGTTGAACCGCTCGGTACGATGATGACCCCAAATGTCACTCGGATGGAACCATCAAGAGATATTGGTTACAGAGTCGTCGCCTCTGACCCTAACGGAATAAATGATATTTCGGAGATAAGAATAGAATTCGGCGGAGATGAGAGGCTCGGATTGATTTACACCGTATTTACTGACACATGTGCTTCATTGGACGACCGACTTATCATTGATCCAAGCCGGTGTATTGTTGATGCCAACAATGGAGAAATACACCTTCAGGTTTGGGCTACTGTGGATTGGAGTTTTACTGAATCCAGTTTGAATCAAGGTGCCCTTGAGGTGAGTGTAACCGACAAGGACGGCATTGCAACGCAAACGATGGAAAACTCGTGGACAATTCAACGTAAACTTTCCATTGAGGTTCATGCACTCGAAGACAACAGTGGGTCTGTAAAACAAAACCTCACTGAAGGCGCGTCTGTCATGGCTGGAGATGAATTGAACATCACTGCCACGGTGAGCCATACCCTCAGTGAAACACCGTATCAAGGCGACCTCAAACTCCAATGGCGAGGGAGAATTTTAGGCGAATTGTGGGTGGGCGGCACAAGTGTTGTGGTTGATGATGGAGACTTGGTATATTCAATTCCAACACCAATGAAAACTGGACTCGTAAAGGAATTGGAAGTCGCATTGTGGGATCCGTTGGAATTGGAAAAAATTGTAGCCTTTGAAGTCCCAGAATTTATCCTTGACGGTGAAGCACCTGAATTGCTTAGTTCAAATATGGCCTCAGTCGTTTCCCGATTCCATCTTGAAGCTGTTGACATCGGAGTGAGTATTCGTGAAGGACAGGGTTGGAGTTCAGAACTCTTGCTTACATGCCAGATACGTTCACTCGATATTCAATGGGAGCCAGTCTCGCTCGTTAGAAACTCAACAAATGTATTTGATGGTAGGACAATGTTCAGCTTCGTATTTGATTTTAGTGGACTTGGTGACCCATCAGAACTTTCGCCCCAAGCCTCGTTGGAATGTTGGGCTGAAGGGGTTGACGATGCCGGTTGGGGACTCGTCTCTGCTACTGGGAATTCAAAAATTGACCCATGGCTCATTACAAATTTGAACAACATCGGACCAGAATTAACGTTAGAATCCGTCACCGTTAGCCAGGATATTGTTGAAGGGGAAACGGTGCGCCTTTCATTCAATGTTGTCAATTCTGGCGAGTCATTATCGATTCCGTTCAACGCCAGCATCGAGATCATACAAGGAGACAAATCCACCCTTGTAGGCCGTTCTATATTTTATTCAATGAATGGAAATTCAGCAAAATCGGTCCAGCGTTCGTTCACCGCACCATCCGGGACGTGGAGGCTTGAAATTACGGTAGACCAAGAAGAAGCCATTTGGGAACTGGATGAAGAAAACAATCAATGGAATACAACGTACACCAGTGAGGGCCAGGGGCTTAGTGCAGTTGTTCTGGCAACGGGAGGATTATCCTGTGTCGCCCTTATCGGAGGAGCAGTTCTTCTTCGTCGACGAAACCAGCATGATATCGATGAAGAAAAAATCTTTGAGGCCCTTGACGTATCAAAAGAACCTCAGGGGGATAAGCCCAAAGCGACTGAAGAACCCATAAAGCAACGAGGGCCTCCTGGCGCTAAAATATCAAAAAGCAGCGGTGTACGACCGACGAAAGGACCACCACGAAAACCTCCAGCGTCAAAGACAGCACCGACACCACAGGAAATGGCTGCTCAATACATGGAGGTTCTTGGAACTCCAAAAAGTGCAGATGTAACACCTGGAGAGAAAGAAACAGGCCATGCCTCCGATTACAGCCAACTTCCCGGCGGAGGAGAATATGAATACACCCTGGATGCCACATACTATGTCGGCGAAGAATGCGGAAGATGGATTCTTAACGAAGATAAATCCTTTACCAAAATAGAGGAAAGTGAGTGAAGCCTACCTTCTTCAACCCTTGCGGTTTGAGCACACTATGAGCGAGGCGGATGCAGACATACGTCGTGTTCTCACCATTGCGTTTCGAGGCAGCAGTGAAATTAATCTGCTTGATTTAGAACGCTTCTTTTCCTTTGACATGGAATGGGTGGCCCCCCATGAAGCCGAAGAAGCGGTCCAACAATTGACGACCAAGGGTTGGCTTACCAATGAACAACAAGTGGTCAAACTTGCTGTTGAACTCGGCGAGGTTGAGGTCCCTCTTGGTTGGTTTCCGAGACCTTCACG
>CAXAHZ010000113.1:0-5447 GCA_963968875.1 uncultured euryarchaeote | reverse complement strand
AGACAGGGGATGTAAGCAAGTTCCATCAACTTAAGAGCACCTTCCTTAGCGACAGGAGCAGAAAGACCACGGCCAAGGTACATTACGGATTTGGCCTCACAAAGAAGGTCAACCGCCTCATCTATTGGCCCAACATTCTCAAAATAAGACTCCATGAGATGAGGTGCTTGCTGGAGTTGTTGAATCAATTCCCTACCTTGGTCCTTTGAAAGGTTTCTACTGCGACCAAGTTGCATCGCAAATATTGTCAATGCCCCAACCATATTGGTGAACGCTTTGGTTGAAGCCACCGATTGTTCGGGGCCCGAGTGGATGTAAACCCCTTGGCTGCACAGGCGAGCGATGGTTGATCCAACTACATTGACGACACCAAAGACTTGACCGCCTTTGAGTTTGATTTCCTTAACTGCAGAAATGGTATCGGCTGTTTCACCTGATTGAGAGACAGCGAGGTAGAGTGCCTTTGGATTAATAATTGGGTCATTGTTTCTGTATTCACTCGAGATATGGGTGATCGCTGGTATTCGCGCCATTTTTTCGATTAGCATCTGCCCGATTTCTGCCGCAAATGCTGCGGTACCGCAGCCCAATAATCGCACATGGGGGGCTTGGACAAGGGTGGAGTGAGCAAGTCGCATTCCACCAAGGCGTCCTGTTCCCATCTCACGGTCAACTCTACCTGTAATGCAATGGCGAAGAGCGTCGGGTTGTTCGTAAATCTCTTTGAACATGAAGTGGGGGGCATCACCGAGTTCTGATTCCGCCCATGAATCCTCTAGAGTTTGAACATTGGTTTGGATGGAGCGTCCTTGTTGTGAGGAGACTTTGATGGATTTACGAGTGATGGTCGCCATGTCACCGTCTTCCAGATACACAACGCGCTGTGTATGGGATGTCAGTGGGTGAGGGTCGCTTGAAACAAACATCTCACCTTCTCCTTGACCGATGATAAGAGGAGACCCATGCCGTGCGCAAATGAGCATGTCATGACCAAGAAACATAACACATAGGCCCCATGTGCCACGAACTCTCTTCAGCATCTTCCGAACGGATTCTTGTGGAGAAGCCCCCTTTGCCAACTCAAGAGAAATCATATGGGCAAGGACTTCTGAATCGGTTTCACTTTGAAGTTCGATTCCTTTAGCGATAAGCTTAGCACGAAGCGGGCGATAATTCTCGATTATACCGTTGTGTACCAACAGAACTTTGCCATCTGCCGACGCATGAGGGTGCGTATTCTCCTTTGTGACTCCTCCATGGGTTGCCCAGCGAGTATGAGCAATGCCCATAGTGGCGTCTGCTTGTTCGGGCAAAACTTGTTTCAAATTATTGACTTTACCCACCGTCTTGTGAACGGTAATTGTGTTGCCATCGTAAAGTCCTACGCCGGTTGAATCGTACCCTCTGTATTCAAGGCGGCGTAGGCCCTCAACAAGTAACGGCAATGAACGTTGATGCCCGATGTAACCAAAAATTCCACACATAAAAAATCCTCATAGGTTGAACGTTGTTGAACAAATTGGACATGTGACGCGCTTTAACATCAAGTCTTTGACCGAGAATACAGCCTGGCATTCTGGACATTTTGCATCACGCTTCAAATCCGGAAGTGGGGCGACACCTGGCAAAGGAAGTACGGGGAGTTCACCAGGAAGTGGCACCGGCAATTGACCCGGTAGAGGCAAGGTTGGAAGTTCTGGCAATCCGACCGGAAGGGGAAGCGGAGTGTCACCTATTTGCGGGAGGAGTGGTACTTGGCTGGGCAAGGGCATTGAAGCCATTATTTCTTGCACTTCTCGTTGCTGTTTTCGTTGCATTCTTCGCTGCAGGCGGGCATTCCCGCCTCCATCCTCAAATTTCTTTTCGAGTTCTTGAGCAAGCGTCGGATCAGCAACTTCATCGTCATCAATGACAGCTACCATGGAACCCGATACGACAAGATCATCGCCCTCAGCATCGATTGAAAGAAGAGGACCTTCATCGCTTTCAGGTTGTATCATAATTTCTACGCCTTCACCATCATCAACCAACTGAAGGGCTTCATCGGCCTGTGACCGGGACCTCCTTACTGCGACAAAGACTCCCACAAGAAGCAAACCAATCGTTAAAGTCGCCTTCCACAAGAAAGGGTCCTCCAAAATGACCGTCAACAAACTTGGTGAATCGATTGAGTCTTGCCTACTTCCAATGGAAGCTTGTCGGTAGAGTGAATATGAACCGGACTCAGAAAGTGCGCAGATCATAGTATCTTCTTCCATGATACCGATTCCGAATAATATTTCACTCGCCAGCATGTTCGAAAGTCCATTCACCGATGTTCCATCTTCATCTGCAACGAGACCCCACCGTATGACGGGTCCGTAATGATTAATTTCGTCATGGAAAAGATATACCCCTTCGGGACGGACTTCAAGATGTACTCCACTAGCACCGGGTGCCAAGAGACGATTTGGCATGTTGTTGGACCATGCTGAATCTGTAACCGCTGAAACAAGAGTAGTGGTTTTGCCCTCGCCTTCAATCCATGCGCCAACCAAACGGTCCTCACCATCCACTACGATGACTTCTAATTTGGCTTGACTCACTGCATCTCCAACAGAGGATTGGAAGGTCCAAGAGGATTCTGTAAATTCGCCGTGGGTGTACATTAAGCCAGCCCGCTCAATTCCGCTCAC
Source organism: uncultured euryarchaeote (assembly GCA_963968875.1). GTDB lineage: Archaea > Thermoplasmatota > Poseidoniia > Poseidoniales > Poseidoniaceae > Poseidonia. Next base: position 2,772 of record CAXAHZ010000113.1, on the reverse strand, counting down.
ATCTTCTCGGTATTCATGATAGAGAATATGGAGGTATTCTTCACCAAGCGCCACACCAAGCGGCTCTGCGTCCGAAATGCTAATGTCAACATTTGCAAGAACTGTTACAGCATTCCCCCATGAAGGGCCACGGTCAGGAGTGGACGATGAAAGCACGAAAATTGATGTCGTATCTTGCCAAGAGCCGCCGGTAGATAGGTCTCGATAATATCCTGCAAGGACCATCGTGCCTTCGTACTCATCAAGAGTAAAGTCATGGTATGAACCCTCTGAAAGTTTCAAGGGTTGCATGTGGTAGTGTTTTGCGGTCGTTTTGCCTGCTGCTGAAATTGAGGTCATAGCAATGTCACCGAGGGTGTAGCCTTCGGCATTTGTTGTACTTCGCGACCATGCTGCGTGAACGAGACCGTCCTCACGCTGGTACACTGCCAACTCGCCTCCGAAGTTATCGTCGAGTAGAATATCACCCTGCAGGGACATTTTTGAAGAAATGGTTCGAACATGCAATTCCCCATCTCTTGTTGTGAAAAGAAGAGCACCGTCTGACAATCCGACAAATTCAAGCGGAGTCTCGCTGTTTGCCAGTGAAATCGGGGATTTTGAGCCTAATTTGAAATCACCAATCGTGACGTTGAAGCGTAACTCATTGTGTTCGATTTCAACGCCCGAGCCGCTGAGCACAGCGCGATAAGATACCGTTCCCGATTGGGTCGTAATATCTGCAAATTGGGCAATATTATTTCCAGAGGAAGTGTCGGACCCCGGAATTAAGGTAAGCGTTGTTTTTTCGATACGGAGCCAATCTCCTTCAACCTGTCTGTCAAGACCAACCGTGAGGCTTGTAGCATCTGTTTGGCCCAAATTATCAATTCTAATTCTTATTTCATAGGGCGTATCAGGAGTTGGGATCACAGGCACTAATCGTGCAGCCCCTGGCAAAAAGCGTAGCATGGGTTCTACGGGACGTTCGTCAACTTGGAATGAAAAGGTGTAGGTATTGTCCTCTGGATAAGGGTCGTTTTGAGCATCTGAGGGATCGATGACAATATTCACATCGTGAAGTCCTGCTTCCGTAGCCCACCAGTAGAGCGTTGCTTGAACAGTTTCTCCTCTGGCGATGCTGGAGATGTAGCCCTCTGAAGGATAAGTTGTGGACTCTTCTCCAGGGCCATCGAGACGGACGAGTACATCATTTGCATCCATATCGCCGGTGTTTCGGATTGAAAACCTTACTTCGAGTACTGTCCCTGCAATGACCGAATCAACGGTCAGCCCATCATCAAAGATGCTCACTGCTCCTGAAAACGAAAGATGGGGTGCGGGAGCAATGTTGTCAACCTGATAGCTGCGAGATGAAATGTTACTCTTAACGCCCGAAGAATTGACAACTCTGATTTTGATATCTACTTGGCCGTCATCTACCAAGGTTGAATCCCAGTAAAAAGACCAGTCAATGCTCTTGCCGTCCTGATTAGAAACTGTCTCACCGAGTTCCCATTCACCTCGGTTGATTTTGTACTCTACCCTTTGAGCCTCTGTTCCTTCAGTTTTTCCAATGAATTGGACTGTTCCTTCCAAGTTGGTCCCCAAGGCAGGGCCTGTGAAGTTGATTGACATAGGAACGATGTAGATTTCCTCAACTTCCTTACCGCATTCTTTTCCACCCAATGCGAAGTCGAGAGCACATGAAGCATCAACAAGCCCGAAGCCCCACTTACAATCCCAATCAGAAGTGACTGCAAAATCACAATCAAACGAGGTTCTGGGTTCAGAAGAATTACGCAAAATATCTTTGATTTCATCTGCAGTCATGAGAGATTGTCCTGCGCGTAGAGTATCACGGTCTGCTTGAATCAAAGAGGCAACAATCCCCGATACCACGGGCGTTGCCATGCTGGTTCCATCTTTTGAATCGTACTCGTTCGCCGCCAAAGGCCGCTCCGGTTGACCGGGGAGGCTCGTACCTACTGCTGCGGTTGCGGAGGTAATGCCGCTACCAAATGCGGTAATATCGGGTTTCAATTCGTCCCACACATCATCATCACCGTCGTCTAAACGCGGTCCAAAGTTGCTGTATGAAGCCAGTTCATCATCGGTACGGTTGACGGTGTTTCGGTCTTCTACTGCCCCGATAGAAAGAGCTCCATCTGCACTGGCGGGAGAAGGAACTCGTTGATTACCATCGTTGCCCATGGCCACAACGCATACTATTCCGTTATTGTTGGCCGTGTTAACAAGGCGTGCTTCAGCACCTGAGCCGTTATCTCCATCATCATCTGGATTGAGAGGCGAGGAGACTGAACCAAACGACATAGAAGCAACTTGAATGCCCTTTGCCGAACCGTTACCCGGCCACTCCGTGTTTTGATTGTTAATCATCCATTGCATTCCGCTGATGGATGCCTGCGAATTGGTACCTCCTGAGTCGGTGAGCACTTTGATGTCAACCAAGTAGGCACCCATGCCTGTACCGGTATGAACACGGTCAGAACTTCCTGTTCCAATGGCCGTTGCAGCAACGTGTGTTCCGTGGCCCTGTCCATCATCTGGATCAGAGCTGCCGTTTGCATTTGGATTTGCTGCAGTAGCATCAAACCCAGCAACCCATTTGTGGTCGCTATAACTTAACGCATCCCCATCCGGTTCGTCGTTAAGGTCATCAAAATCGTTGAGAGCACGATGCTCGTTGTCAACACCAGTATCCAATACGGCGACGACCACTCCATTACCGTTGTATCCTCGTTCATAGGTTGAATTGCCGTAAACATCGGA
>CAXAHZ010000112.1:0-5455 GCA_963968875.1 uncultured euryarchaeote | reverse complement strand
CTCATCGCGCTAATTTTCAGCCTCTCTTTTCGACGATTGGTTCCCGCTTTGATCGCTGCGGCCATGGCTTCTTTGGGCATTCTATTGTCCATTTACATTGCACTAAACTGGGATGTTAATCGTTTGGACGGAAGTAAAATTGATGTCTATTTAGCCGCCCCACTTGCCCTCGTTAGTTGTTATATTCAATTCAAGTACTTCATGAAAGAAGACGATGAAGAATTGGACGAGGAAGAAAAACAGTACGTGTTCTAATCGCTCAACCCTTATTGGGCGAATTGCGGTGGGTCGTCCATGAAGATTGCAATTGTGACTGGGGCAAATCGAGGCTTGGGTTTTGAAACCACTCGGCAACTGCTGGATGCCGGGTATGCCGTTCATGCAACATATCGGTCCAACCAGGGGGGGCTGCAAGGTGTTCATCACCAAAACTTGACCGTACACAAGACGGATGTATGTTCTGTGGAAGATGTCGCCAATCTCATGAAATCAGTTGGGCCTCAGGTCGACCTTCTCGTTAACAATGCAGGCGTTGCGGATGGGAGGTGGGCGTCTATATCGGAAATTGACCTCGAGCATGCGGCAAGAGTGTTTGAAGTCAATGCCTTTGCACCTGTGCGGGTGACGCAGCATGCATTGCCTTTACTTGAAAAAAGCGGGTCCAGCACCGTGGTAATGGTATCGAGTCTTATGGCATCCATCGATGATTGTAAAAGCGGCAAGTCGTATGCGTACAGAGCATCAAAAACGGCCCTCAATATGTTTGCGATGTCGATGAAAAATGAGCTTGCTGCAATCGGTTCTTCACTCCTAATCCTCCATCCCGGCTGGGTTGAGACTGACATGGGTGGGCCTCGGGCGCCGTTAACGCCTGAAGAAAGCGTCCAGGGGATTATTGAACGGATTGAAGAGCAAGATATGGACATGAGTGGGCGATTTGTTCAGTACGACGGAACCGTATTGCCGTGGTGAATAAAAAAACCTTCACCTTGATATGGTACGGAGTTTTCCGGCAAATGAGGCCGAGATATGAAAGGCATGGGTGACGAAAATACTGAAGCAAAATGTCCAGTAATGCATGGTGCAATGAGCGCGCCAAGTACTGGAATGAAGAACAATGATTGGTGGCCAAACCAACTAAATTTGGCAATCTTACATCAACACGATAGGAAATCAAATCCAATGGATGAGAATTTCGTATACAAAGATGCATTCAAATCTATGGATTATGCTGCCATGAAGAAAGATCTTCATGCGTTAATGACCGATAGCCAAGACTGGTGGCCTGCTGACTACGGCCATTATGGGCCGTTCTTTATTCGTATGACCTGGCACGCTGCTGGAACGTACCGAATCGGTGATGGTCGCGGTGGAGCCAGCACTGGAGCACAACGTTTTGCTCCACTCAACAGTTGGCCAGACAACGGGAACCTCGACAAGGCCCGACGTCTTCTTTGGCCCGTTAAGCAAAAGTACGGTAACAAAATCAGTTGGGCTGACCTTTTGGTGTTGACCGGTATTGTTGCAATTGAATCAATGGGCGGACCGGTCTTCGGATTCGGAGGCGGACGTCCTGATATTTGGCATCCTGAAGAAGACATCTATTGGGGTGCAGAAGACGAGTGGCTTGGTGACGACCGATATGGAGACACACGCCAATCTCTTGACAATCCTCTCGCTGCTGTCCAAATGGGACTGATCTACGTTAATCCAGAAGGTCCAAATTCAAATCCCGACCCTCTTTTGAGCGCTCAAGATATCCGAGAAACCTTTGCCCGTATGGCAATGGATGATGCTGAAACCGTCGCACTTACCGCTGGCGGCCACACCTTTGGGAAAGCCCACGGTGCAGGCGATGCTGGACAGGTTGGTTCTGAACCTGAAGGTTCATCGATTGAAGAGCAAGGATTTGGATGGGCAAATACTCACGGGTCTGGAAAAGGCCGCGACACCATCACCAGTGGAATAGAAGGTGCATGGACTGCAAACCCTACCCAATGGGACAACGGTTACTTTGACCTCCTGTTCAAGCATGAAGATTCCTGGACGCTTGTTAAGAGTCCTGCGGGTGCAAACCAATGGACTCCAGCAAACCCAGACGCTGAAGACATGGCCCCGGATGCTGAAGATGCTTCAATCAAGGTTCCTACCATGATGACCACCGCTGACATGGCAATGATTCGGGACCCTGAATACCGGAAGATCTCCAAGCATTTCCATGAGAACCCAGAAGAATTTGGCGATGCGTTCGCTCGTGCGTGGTTCAAACTCCTTCATCGCGACATGGGTCCAAAGTCCCGTTACCTCGGACCCGATGTGCCTTCTGAAGAGCTCATTTGGCAGGACCCTGTCCCATCCGGAAGCACATCGTACGATGTCTCTGCATTGAAGCAAGCCATCAAGTCGTCCGGTCTTTCGGTTTCAGAGATGGTTGAGACCGCTTGGGCAAGTGCATCCACTTACCGTGGCTCTGACATGCGCGGCGGTGCGAATGGAGGACGAATTCGTTTGTCTCCTCAGAAGGACTGGGCAGCCAACAAACCTGAACAACTTGCTAAGGTTCTCGCTGCACTTACGCCTCTTGCGGAATCTCACGGTGCAAGCGTTGCAGACACGATTGTCCTAGCAGGTAACGTTGGTATTGAGATGGCATCTGGAGTTGAAGTTCCATTCTTGCCTGGCCGTGGAGACGCAACCGATGCTCAAACAGATGTTGACTCCTTTGCAGTTCTTGAACCTGTATCGGATGGTTTCAGAAACTTTTTGCTGAAAAACTACAGCGTCAGTCCAGAAGAAATGATGCTCGATAAGGCTCAACTGCTTGGTTTGTCCGCTCCCGAGATGACCGTTCTTGTTGGTGGTCTCCGCTCAATGGGCGTGAGTTCCGATGACCGTGGAATATTTGGTGATAACACAAACCTCTCCAATGAATTCTTCACGACCCTCATGGACATGAATGTGCAATGGAAGGCAACGGGCAGCAACTCGTACGAAGCAAACGACCGCTCCAGTGGAGAGCTCGTTCGCCGGGCAACCCGATACGACCTCGTGTTCGGAAGCAACTCTCAACTTCGTGCTATCGCTGAGGTCTATGCTCAAGATGACAACGGGGAGAAGTTCGTCTCCGACTTCATTCATGCATGGAACAAGGTCATGAACGCAGATCGTTTTGACCTTGCTTGAACGGCGTAACAGATATACGCCGGCGCTGAGTGGAATTGATATGGTCAATATCGGAGACACCGCCCCAGCCTTCACCCTGAAAAACACAGAAAAGAGCGACGTTAGTCTTGCTGATTACAGCGGTCAAACCGTTATTCTAGCATTTTATCCAGGTGCTTTCACTGGCGTTTGTGACAAAGAGATGTGTGCGTTCCAAGAGAACCTTGCTAAACTTAACGGCGCCAATGCAACCGTTCTTGGAATCAGTGTTGACTCCCCTTGGGCCAATGCCGAGTTCGCTCGAAAATACAGTCTGGATTTCCCGTTGCTCTCAGACCTTGACAGAGATGTCGTCAAAGCATACGATGCCGCATTTGTCGGACTTGGTGGCATTGACGGTTACATGTCTGCGAACAGAGTCGTCATCGTAGTTGGTGGCAATGGAGTCGTCCAACATCGGTGGGTTGCTGAGAACCCAGGTGTTGAGCCAGACTACGACGCAGTCGTTGCCTTGGCCTCATCGCTTTGAAGGTTTGACTGTTGAGAGGGGTTGGTTATGGAAGATATTCTTCCCAAGATTACTCTTGTGAAGCAGCGAGAAATTGGTGCTGGTCCGACCGATGATGCATCGTTGGGTTTGGATCAAACCCTCCAAATGTTGTGTTCATTCTACACTTCAGAAGATTTAGGAAGTTTTCTGGGAAGTGAAATCTTTGTGCGTTATGCCCGTCAAGAAGAGGCTTGGGTTGTACTGGAACTCGGGCTCTACATAGACCATACAAAAACCGTTGAGCTCATTCCTTCATTGGATGGTTTTGTGATTGCAGATACCAATCAAGCTGGTGTTTTTGATGATGGTGTGTGGCAAGGGTCGACTGCCGATGAAGTCGTTGAAGCAATTAATCGCTGGCTTGCTGCAGTTCACCCATGAGGATTCAATAGAAGATTGAACAGCAGGTTAGAGAGCCGTCGGCAGCACGTATCTCGCTCATGTTAATTTTAATCGGTTTAAGACCGCGATGAATTAATTCTGCTTCAACCGCTGGGTAGCCGTCTGCCATCAGAACTTTTCCATCAGGTAAGCCAATGGTGTTGCACCCATACGCTTCTTCGGCGGGCATCCACACAACTTCACATCCTTCGGGAAGTTCTCCAAACGCATTCTTTGGGAGGTAATCTTCGGGAACCAAGATAATTTGGTCGGTTGGTGTTGAACTGATGCTGGTCAAGTGGAGGGCGTGTGGTGGGATGTCGATGATGCGTAATTCGTAGTTGAAAAAATCAAGGAGGCTTCGAAGAGATGCGATACCCAAGTCGTTGGTTCGCGATGACCGCCCAACGAAAAATAGGTCGCCCAGACGAATGACATCCCCTCCGTCCATTCTCGCCTCACCTCCCATCGTACAGGTTTGAACGCCTTTGAGGGTCTCCATGAGGAAGTTGGCAATGGGGGGTTGTTCTGCTACCCTACTCGGATGGCCTGGTGTCGGCAAAAGCATGTGTCCATCTACGACAACCGCTTGGTCCTCAACGAACATGCAATCGGGGTGGTTGTGATCAGGTTCGAGAACCGTAACATGAATCCCGTGTTCTTCAAGAGTAGAACAATATGCTTGATGCTGTTTTTTGGCCGCATCAAGGTCCGTTGGGCCCGAACCAAAAAAACTGGCAAGTGCGTCCGTGTAGGAATCGGGGACGCCCCGGACCAAAGCACGAGCTTTTTGGTTCAACCGCACGGTTGCCATGATTGTTCGGGCGAACGGCGTATCTTAACTCTTCGCCTGTTTGCGGTATTGGCTTTCCGTAGAGTGGAAAGCAGCATGTCTGAGGCTCTTTCGTGCCGTCACAATTCGATTAAGTATCGCAGGTCCGCAAGGAAAAGGTCCAACACCCAATCGTTATCTCCCCACCAAACTTTCTGTTCCCCAAATCGGTCTACAATAATGGTCCCTGTTGAGTGGTTAACGGTGTAATCGTCCGGGTGGTGTCGCGCCGAAGTATTTGCTGGTGTGTCTTCAATTTGTAGCCCGACGCCGAAGTTAACCCAAACAGCGTTCATAACGTTCATAGCAGGAGAATTGTCCTCAGAAGAGTCTGCTGTTAAGTGCGTCCAATTTGAATTCGTTCCTGTTTTCCATTCGTGAAGTTTGCTGACGTTGTCTCGCCAAGGATCGACGGTGATGGTAAGGAACGTCGTAGCTTCCCTCTCTTCTGGGGTGAGTTGGGTTTGAACCCATTTCATGTTGTGCGTTACTATGGGGCAAATATCGAGGCAGTTCGTGAAGAGAAAAGC
>CAXAHZ010000111.1:0-5460 GCA_963968875.1 uncultured euryarchaeote | reverse complement strand
TGGCAGGGTAAGAAGCCAATGGGCGTAGCAGCTGCCCTCATCTACAAGACTTCCAATGAAATCGGAAGTCCTCGGACACAATCTGAGGTCTGTACCGTGGCAAATGTATCTGAAGTCACGTTGCGTGGATTACTACGACTTATTGACGGACTCATTGAGAAAATAAAACTGCGAGAAGCACTTGAATAGAAGCGAACCTTGATGGAGCACCTGTGAAACCACAACGACATGGGATTCAAAGCTAAGGCTCGTAAGCATCTCTCTGAAGCAGGCGAAGATGAAGACAAAACAAAGAAATCAACCTCTAAAGAGGGAGAACTTCCGTGTGGAATCCGGGACTGCGCTAAATTCGCTGACAAGTCCATGGGTGGACGTTCGCTTTCAATTGACAATGCCATAGACACTTGGGGATCAAGCGGGTACGAAGCAAGGAAGGGTCGAGTACGAGTCTGCAAATCTTGTTACCGGAAATGGAAGAAGGACAACAAGGCCGACGAAATGTACTGAAATTCAGTTTCACTTTTCTTGAGGGGTCTACCAAAAGAAAGTAGACCGAAGGTAGTCATTGTTTGCGTATGAAGAGCAGGATGATTGTACGCAGCCTCACCACTGATGAAGGCACATTGGTTGCAATGGATGATGGTCTCCTTGCATGGAAACCCAAAAATGGCCGAGCCCAAAGGGTCGCCCTTGATTCCATACCCACTGTCCTCCTTGCCGTGCGCGGACCGATGAATTGCATCGACACTGCAATAATCGGAAACGCAAAGGGAGAAGTAATTATTTTGACGCTGCCCCGGTTGGAAATTACATCGAAATTTGTACTCAACGGAGGTTGTATCAGGGCGCTATCCATCATCGAACAAGGAAACATGAGGCTTCTTGCAGGTACTCAAAATGGAGAAGTTTGGATGCTTGACGAACGCACAAATAAACGTCAAGAGCTACTTTTTACCATCTCTGGACCGGTGTCCAGTCTACACCTTGAACAGGGAATTGTTCATGTTAGAAGTGGATGGATACACCACATGCATGCTTGGGACGGTTCACAAATAAGTCAAGATGACACTGCCAAGAATTTCAGCCAGGGAGGTCACAAACGCTTGGACCGTTCTTATCCGGCTCACCCAATACCAACGGTCTAGACCGACTCTTGTTCTTCGAGAGGCCAAGGAGAGATGGGTGTTAACCAAAGGGCAGTTGCTGCTGGCCTAGGCCATGATTTAGGGGGTTTCCCTTCGCTTTTTGCCGCTTCCTTGAAAAATTTTAGATGACGGTCAAGCACTTCTTTAACATGCTTCTTACCTCGTATCGCAGGACCTTGCATGGGCACAAGAGAAGTGAGTTGCAATCGTTTCATTGATTCAAAACTGCTAATGAGTTCAATCAGAGAGCCTCCTGGGAGGTCCCAGCGTGTTGGACGATCGGCTCGTGGCACAAGAGGCCCCACGACCAGTGTGGAAAGATGCGGGATGAAATATCCCATTCCCTCAGGAGCATGACCCGGCAGTGACATCGCTTTCACATCACCATCTCCAAGTGCAAATAACTCGCCATCATCAATAGCAATGGTTTGAGTTGCCGGCATATCAGAATCAAAACGATTGGCCCAGGTCGTAAAAAAATCTCCAGTTTCAAGAGCCGCTTGACCCTCATGGTGAATGTGAACGGGGACACCCCCGAAGGATTCCGAAATATGCTTCGCACCACCGGCGCATGGGTAACGACGCGAAGTTAGGACAATTCGGCCGAGATTATTGTCCCCAATTTGGCCTCTTATTCGTTCAACTTGAAGCGATTGGTACCAAGAGGTACCCGCATCAATAAGCATACTCCCGAGGCTTCCAGATACGATAACCGCATTTCCGTCATGATGGATGGCAGGGAGCCTGACAACCTTCATGGAATTGGGCAGCAGACGGTATGACTTCAACATAACCGACTGCATGTGTTGAGAATCATCAGCACGCTAAGTGTTTATTGGCATGTGGTTGTGGTTAAATAGGGGAAATCGGTCGCCTCACCATGGCACGATTCCCCGAAGCAGAGGAGCGCTTACTTCGCGTTAAGATTTGCATGAAGTGCAATGCTCGTAATGCATGGAGGGCCACACGCTGTAGAAAGTGCGGTTACAAGGGTCTAAGACCTAAGAACATGGAACGCAAGGGCGCATGATGCACTCGTTCCATCAGCTCAACAGACTCATGAGCAATGCAGTGGGCTCACCGTAGAGAACCAGTGGGACGATCGCTGGGAACAAAAATACCAAGAGCGGCATCTTGAGACTTACCCAAACTTGTTCGACATCGAGTTCCTCTAAAGCACGAATTTGTTCTCGTAATTCCTCAGGGCTTGGAGTTCTACGAGGTGCACGGGTCCTGTGAATGACTTGGTGCTCCCCATTTGGAAGTACAATTGTTGTTGTTAACATCCAAACATGACGTTCCAAGACTTCGCTTAGTGGTATTAGTGTGGCATGCCATGCAAAACGCAGATCACTCAGTGACCGCAGAGCACCCTTCCTTAAATTTAGAACGAGCATGATAAACGGAATGAACAAGAAGGCTAGTCCACCCCACATCAACAAGGCCACAGCAACGGGTAGTGCTACAATTGTTTCACTCATAACCGATGAAAGGGGCGTCGGGACCGTTTCCCATGAAGGAAATACGAGCGCAACCCACATCAATGCTTTTGCATCTGCACCACCATGCAAAAGACGGAAACGCCACGCAAGGTCAATGATGAGAATAACCAAGAATACTGAAGCAGTCTTCCACCATAACATACCCAATTCGTCACCGTCTCCAAGAATTACTTCAAGAGGCGTTGTTGTTTGATATTTCAACGCCCCAGCGATGAATCCTACAATTGAAACAACATACCAGAGCAAGAAAACCCGGTCAATACCCGATCCTGCACGAGCATCGCGGATTGTTGCTCTACCAAATACAGCAATGCTTGCATAGGCTACGACACCAAAAGCAGTGAGATAAATTGTCCAGTCCGCACCCTGCACCATCAAGTCAAGAGCCCACAGAAAAATGGCAGGTTTAACCCAAACAATCCAATGCTCGTTGGGGACTTTACGGTTTTTGTGGTCCATCCACGCAGCCCACGCCATTCCGAGGAACAAAACTCCAACACGGGTCCACCCCAACACATCATTCGTGGTGACCTCCATAGGCAGAGGAGGAAGGCCATCAATTTAAAGACGGTCACCCACGACAGTACTTTACCCCCAACTGGTGATAACATGAATATCGAAGAACGATTACAACAAGTCGCCAGCGTCATTAACCAAATTGATGACCCAAAAGTCCCACGTAACATTCGCCGCCAAGCGAAAGAAGCATGTGATAACTGGCTTCTCAACAAAGGAAAGAAACTCGATGTCAGAATTGCAATGGCACAATCCAAACTTGAAGAACTCTATGAAGACCCAAACATACCGCCTGAATTTGGCACCCTTATCCTCACCATTAACACCGAGTTAGAGCGAATCCTAACAGAAGTTCTGTGAGACGCACGTCACCAATAGGGGCCGGTATTGGACATCCAATAGAGGGATGTTGACCTAAGAGGCAAGACTCACTCTTCTTCATCGTCGTCCAAAGCAAATATGAGTTTCCCAAGGAAAACACGTTCCATAACGCTGAGCCTTCCTTCGGTGACGATCTCATCAAATTGCTCTTGCCATTTTTGAGGTGCCGGCATCAATCCAATTCCGATGTTGATCAGCTCAATTTGGTCAAGGCTCAAACGTCCCCTACGCAGAGCATACTCTGCAGCAATACGAGCGGACATGATAGCGACTTGTAAGTCGGTGTAGCCAAGGACGGATTGAAGTTCATTGAGCATTCGCTCTTCATATGCGGTAATGCGCCCGTCTTTGATGGCCTCTCTCCACGCTTCTTCAAGTGTGGGCGCTCGTTCAGATAGGAGAATCGCCAATGGACGGGTTGCCTCAATGTTTTCAAGAACGATTTTGAGGATGACAACCAATGGAATTGAAAGAATCATACCAATAATGCCCCAAAGCCAGAATGAGAATGCTGTCACGACAAGAAGCAGAACTGGAGAGATATCAAGAGCCCGCCCAGCCCATCGTGTTTCAATGACGTTACCCCACAGTTGTTGATTGGTCAACAAGAGTACTGAGAGAAGGATAAGCATGCTTGGATCCAGAAGAATGAATCCTAGAATAAGCGGGGGAATTGTTGCAAGAAGCGAGCCGATGTAAGGTACATAATTCAACAAAAAGGTGAGAAGGGCCCAAGTGAACCACAGATCAATACCAAAGAAGAGCATGACAATACCTGCACAAACCGCAGTACCGAAACCAACTCCAGTTTTGACAACAACATAGGTATTGACGCTGGCTTCAATTTGGTCACGAACCATATGGACCCGTTCTGATGCACCGCCTGGCCAAGCGCGTTCAATCCGACCAGGTAACAAACTAGCTTCAAAAATGATGAACAGCAAAAAGAACAGAACCGTAAGACCCATGATGAACAAAGCCCCAACGCTCGATAGGAGCTGACTGAATAAATCCGAAAGTTCAGAGTCTTCAGAAAGAATTCCCATAGACGCTAAATCTTCATTGAATGTACCGTTTTCAGTTGCTCCTGAATCCATCATGGTTTTTCCAACGAGAGGAGAATCTTTCATGTCGTCCCAGCGTTCGTCCAACTTTGTGGTATAGTAATCCATTCGCTCATCATCATCAGCCATTGATGCTGCTTGCTGGTAAGCGAAAAAGCCCGCACTGAGAACAATCAAAATCGCAAGCATGAGCATTGTGATGTATGAAAGCATAATCGGAAATCCCTTTTTAGAGAGTAAATCAGCACCGGGTTTGAGAACGAAATAGATCCCAAGAGCGACAAATAATGGCTGGAGGACGTCAATGAGATAAATCAGCCAAACAGTGACAAGTGTCATCAGAATCGCAGCATGGGAAAACATGCCAAGACGGTGCCGGAAATTGTGGCTATCCCAAATCTTCGTCTTCTCTTCCATGCATAGCCTAAGACACTGCCCCTATTGAAAACATCTCAAGCATCTATTCATCCAAGATTGATGTTGTATCGGCCTCTAAATGAGGAAGCCTCAATGTAAGGAATGCAGAAATTAACATCAAGAATCCGCATAAGTGGAAGGCTGTATGATAGTCCCAAGGAAAACTACCCCGAACAGTAAGTTCCCAGACGATTCCTCCGGTAAGGGGTCCTAGGATACGAGCGAAAGCGCCGAGCGATTCTTGTGCTCCCATCACCAAACCAAGTTCATAACCCTCATCGCGAGCAATTTGTGTGAGATAGGTTGATGATGAAGGTTGGAAAACACCGTTGCCTATTGCAATTAAAGAGCAAACGATGAGTAAGCCAATCCATGCGCTGCTTGATTGTGTGTAAGGAACCAATACCAGTCCAAGTCCCGTTGTTAACGCAGCAT
>CAXAHZ010000110.1:0-5497 GCA_963968875.1 uncultured euryarchaeote | reverse complement strand
TGCGTGTCAATTGTTGGTAAAGAGAGCACCATTTCCCGCATTGAATTTGTTGAAACCGGTACGTTGTGCGTCTTTGGAATATACGAAAATAAGGGTTGTCTTCGCCCGCTTTTATCGACCGGAACGCCGCCTTGCTTTGCCAATGAAACATAGGCCCTACACGCTTCTTCTTCCAATAGAAAAGCATCGGATGGCACCAATAAAACATCATCATCAAGTTGCTCTATGGCCCACTTAACCACCTGATGAATCCCCTCGCAATGTTGAGGATCAGGCCAAACTTCGCCTTCAAAATCATCCATTCGGGAAGGATCTCCACACAGCACAATTACCCGACGAGCACCAACACGAAAGAGCACGTCTTTCTTGCGAGAGACACCTCCGAACATCAGCGATTTGTCTTCGCCCATCCGCAGGCTTTTGCCGCCAGCCAATAACAACACAGTGAACGACATCAGCATGGCCTCAGTGCATACCGTCAAGTTGATTCAACGCATGTTCCAATTCTTCAAGCAACCCTCTAACACGATCGAGCAATGCCTTACGTTCGCGGCTCGACCGGGCTTCAGGTAACCATTCCAATAAACGACGAACATCACGAGCATCACGGTCAACGGTCCAACGAAGAACACTTTCAAGAACAGGGTCTTCTGCAGGAAGGAACCGTTCCGTCATGATAATCTCACTCTACTGGATGTCCATCAATGCTCCGATTCTAAAAGTCGTTCCCGGATTCGTTCAAACAATTCCCCACCGGGTGGTGCGTTGGAAACGAGAGCATCCGAGATTTCGGTCCTGTATTCTCTAAGGGATAGAAAAAGAACGCAGTACTGGTGCCATTGAGGGCTCTGTTCACTCGCTGCAACCAACCAATCATCTTCAGGGACGGAACATCCCCCCCGAACAAGCTCCTCTGCGACTTCTAAAACTGCTGAAAGCGGCTCTTTGCTTTGCAGGAGATGAATGAATGCCATCCAAGGATCTTGGCCAAGATCGTCCGATGAGAGGTTTGCAAGAAATAATGCGGCCATGGCCACATCTTCTCTGCCATGGCGCCGCCACAAAGCGGGTACTAAACGAGCAAGTTTACGTTTAGAATGTGCATTGGTTAACATCCATGAACTGATTTGGCGAAGGTCTGGAAGGGGGCTACCAATGTGAAACGAATAACTTCCGCCTTGCGTCGTAATGTCGGTTCTCGGTTTATTTGCGAAATTTCCAACACACGTAGCATAAGCCACTTTGAGAAATTTCATCGTCTTCCGTTTAGATTTGAGCAATTTGGGAGGTTGAGCGGCCAACCAATCGTCAAGATGCGGATTCACCGGGCTTCACCATCATTGATTCGCTTTCGAAACGTATCAAAGAGGTCGCCGACCATGCCCACGGAGTCACGCAACGTGTTCATGAGGGTATCAATTACTGCAGCATCTTCGTATTTTTCTTTAACCATCTCGCGTAATTCGGCTTCAATTTCTTCATGTTGCGCATCATCGATATCAAATTGAGAACGAAGATGGGCAAGGACTCGGAATTCATCGCGTGAAAGCGAAGCGTTTACGATGGCTACTTCAAACACTTTGGTGTAGATTGACCGCATGTTTTCGGGCGAGATTGGAGGTCCAGGGCGGGTTTCACCCTTGGTTTGGATTGCTTCATAGATGTAGGCTGGCTCATCAGAACCGAGTTCCAATACACTTGCGAGTTTAATGATGAGGCGTTTTTCTTCTCTCGTCAAAACCCCGTCGATCAACATCACTTCTACAGTGGAGCGGAAAACATCCAAACCTCCGATTGCTGGCGACGACACATCCCACCCAAGACCTCCGGCTTCTTGAAGAAACCGTTTCAAAAAATCATAATATTGGGGTTTCGTTTGTGGAGAGGATTCAAAAGGGGTTGGCTACTGGAAGAACTGTTCACATTCACTTCATCCCCTCGGGGGTGGCTGCAAATGATGCGTCAAACATATTGTTTGACACTGATTTTGCGAAGAGTATGTGTTCGTAACAAAGAGGAATTCTCATGGGAAGAAACAACAACCGCCCTGGCGGCGGAAATTCAAAAGGCAAGGCTATGAAATATCAAATTCGAGCCGATATTAAAGTGAACGGAACGGTCCAACGCAAGGACATCATCGGGGCCATAATGGGCCAAACCGAAGGGCTTCTTGGCGATGAACTTGAACTTCGAAAACTACAACGCACCGCCCGTATTGGTCACGTTGATGTGGAAATGGAAACAAAAAATGGAAAGGTGCATGGGACGATCATTATCCCAAGCAGCATGGACAATGTAGAAACTGCAATTATTGGCAGTGCGTTGGAAACAATCGATAGAATTGGCCCCTGCAACTCAATTATCAAAGTTGTAGAAATCAGTGATATTCGTGCAACAAAGCGAACTGCAGTTGTTGACCGAGCGAAAGAACTCCTTCTTTCTCTTGTCAATTCAGGCGAAGCTGCCTCCAAGACCGTTATTGAAGAAGTTCGCTCCGTTCTTACAACCGGGACAGCAACTTCGTTCCACGGATTAACCTCTGGACCGAACGTTGAAACATCATCATCTCTGATTATTGTGGAGGGCCGAAACGACGTTCGGAACCTCTTGAATTGTGGACTTAAGAATGCCATTAGTGCTGATGGCTCCGGAAACATCAAGCAAGAATTGATCGACCTAGCAAACAGCAAGGAAACCGTGACCGTCGCTATTGACGGTGACCGTGGTGGAGAAATGCTGTTCTTACAACTTTACGACACCATGAAAGTGGACCATGTGGCTCAAGCGCCTGTCGGACAAGAGTGGGAATTGTTGCCACAAAAAACCGTTACTATGTGCCTTCAAAAGAAGGTTGACGCCTCTAAATTCAAGCACCAACTTGACAAGAAGGAAGCCAAGGATAACGCAAAGTTTGATGGGAATAAAGAAAAGGATTGGGACAAGGACATGGAAGAAGAATTTGTCGCAGAAGAGGCTGAAACTGCCCCTGCTGACATTCAAGAACTCTTTGACATGGCCGATGACATCGGTAAGAACAAAGCGATTATCCGCTTTGCAGACGGCACATACTCCGAACAAATTGGTCCATCCAAACTTGAGGCTGCCATGAGCGAGTCAGAAGCTGCCGAAGCGGTCATTTTCAACGGACCGGTAACCGGCAAAGTACTCGATTACATCAACCAATCAACCGCATCTACGTTGATCGGAACCAAGGAAGGCAAGGATTTCAAAACCCCAGAGGGCGTTAAAATTTGGCTTTCCGAAGTCCACCGTTGAACAGCGGTTTGTTGAAAAGTAACTTCTCCTTTGGCCGTATATGGACGAAGGAATCGCCACCGACTGGCCTGCCCAAGAAGACAATGAGGCCGAGGAGCCTTTAGAGGTCCTTGATGCTGAAGGGGAACAAACCGATTCAGAAGTTGTGGACGATTCATCAATTGAGGACATAGCCCCGTCTACGGATTGGAGTTTTCCCGTACGAGCCGCCCCTATCTTGGCTCTTCAGGGAGAAACCGTGACCGAGTTCCCCCTAAGCCAGCATGTTTCGGGCCACCAGTCCACTTCACTCATTGTAGATGAAAATCTCATGCGGATTGTTGAGTCACGCTACGATGAAGACGGTATTCGCCGCCTCAATGTCCGTATGGCTTTGGTCAAAGAACACATATCTGGATACTCACACACCCATCTTGATATTTTTCAACGCCTTATGCCCATTTGGGGGCTTTCGGTCGGTTTTGGCGCCATCGCCTGGCTCTTGATGTTCACGTCACTTCCCGTCATTGGAGGAGGGATATTCATTCTGGCCGGCCTTGCCGGAATCCTATTTGCTAAACTTGACCTCCATCGGATTTCATTCTCAGACCATGGCGGCCGTCATGATTTCTATTTATCAGGATGGAGGCAGGATCCTTACCTTATTTACAACAGTACTGCGCTACTTGGCCCTGCGTTTGTAGGGTTCTTGCGTGACGGTGATCTCGTAACTAAACACATTGATGTTATTGTACAATCAATGGTAAAACCCATCCCCGCCGCGCCGCCCTCACCGCAACAACCCAAGCAACTCCCCGCTCCTACAGAACCAACACTGCCGCCGATGTCCCACCCCGCACAAGTTCCGGTTCAACCACAACCCCTTCAGCCAATGGTTTCTTCCGGGCCCCCGGTTTCTGCACCACAAGTTAGTGCGGTCCCCCCGCCTCCTGCTTCCAATCAGATTCCGCCACCGCCCGCATCCAATCCGATTCCGCCACCGCCCATGGCGCCAACCCCAGCACCGCCCCAGATTATGCCGCTCAATTCGCTGCCTCCCCCACCGATGCCACCTCCGGTAAATCCGGCTAGTGCACCAGATCGAGATCCACTCTGGGACTGATTAGGCAGATACTCCGCCTGCTGAAGGCAGCACAATAGCTTCACGAAGCAGTACAGCTTCGTGTTTTATTCCTGCGAGGTCGTGAGGCAGGACATATTCGTCAGGTCCCATTGGAACCCTTCGGCCTGGGCCGGGTATTCTTGTCAGCGCCGTACCGAGTTCTGCAGCGTCCTTCAACAGGTCACCACTGGCTCCAGAATGCCTCTTTTCGAGCCGATGCCGCATCCATTTCTTGAGCGGCTTAATCGTATTGGAAAGCAACGTCAACACCTCTTCGCGTATTGAATCCTCTTCACTTCCATCAGGAAGGCATCGTAGAGTAATTCGCAGTAGGCGAGCAATGCGGACGTCTCTAGGGGCTATGTTCACGTGTGAGGCAACGGTTCTCCGAATATCCTGCATCGCATCAAGACCGGAATGTTCTGCCTGGTGAGCTGCTTTTGTCAATCCCAGTTGAGCAAGCAGGACGCTCAAGGCCGTAATTGCACCCTGAGTAACCTTCTCATCACCGGAAACAGGGCCCTCCTCAACAGCGTGTTGTTTCAGTTGGGTCGTTGCAGCAGTGCGCTCATCAAGTCCGTTTGTATCTCTCACCGGTTGTTCATGACTCTCCAAAGGTGGCTGTTTGTAAGCATGTTTCAACGGCGTAACCGTCTCAAGAGTATCCGGCTCTTCCGGAGGAGTGACTTCCTCTTGCAGAGGCTCATTCCTTGAATCAGAAAGGACCTTCGGTTCCGGTAGGGCCGCCTCAATTACATCGTCTTCACTTCGTTCCATCTCTTCTAAGATGGCCTCATGAGCGTCCTCAAGCGTATCGGCAGGTGAGTTAACAAAACCTGCTGGCTGAGAAAGAGGAACAAGCGTGGGGCGGAGGGGCTTAGGCTGCCAAAAGGTGAATTCAAAGGCCTCATCTTCAATCTCTCGCTGCGCAAGATGCCGAGACAGTGAGGGGATTTTTTCGTTTAGGGATTGCAAACGAGAAGGCCGCCGCAAATCCAGTTCAGTCTGGAGAGCCGCATTGACGTCCCGATTCCATGGTAGATTCTGCAAACGCCGCCTTAACACCTCGTGATTCTGAACATAATGCCGGGCAATGTTGAGTTGGCGAGCAACATCTCC
>CAXAHZ010000109.1:0-5509 GCA_963968875.1 uncultured euryarchaeote | reverse complement strand
TGGTTTGTTTTCATGTGAGTTGCTCTGTCATGGCAAACATCGTGACCGTCGTGGTCTTCGCCTTCCATCCATGTGTGACCAGCCGCTTCACAATCAGCTTCATTGGCGTGGTCTGTGTTGTTGTGAGTTGACATGTCGTGGCACACCATGTGCTCGTCGTGGCCGTCTTCATCGCCGTGTTCGTCACCGTGTTCGTCACCGTGTTCGTCGCCGTGGTCGTGATGAGCATGTCCTCCTCCCATCTTTAGAACGGCCATGGTAAACTCTTCCATGTGCTCATCTTCGAACTCAAGGATGTATTTGCCGGCTTCAAGGTGGTAAATCGAGATGACTGAATCGGTTGGGCATCCTGCTGGATTGGCCATGGTCTCTTCTGCCTCAATGTGGTTGTGACCTTCGTGACCGTCTTCATCGTGGCCGTCTTCATCGTGACCGTCTTCATCGTGACCGTCTTCATCGTGGCCGTCTTCGTCGTGACCGTCTTCATCGTGATGCATGTCTTCTGGGAAAGAGAGTTTTAGTGCAGAATATGAATCCGAGAGTTCTAAGTCTTCGTGTTCCATGCCGAGAGTTTCGGTTAGGTATGGCCCTTCTGAAACAAGGTTACAGAGGTCGTCAACAAGGACTGACTCGTAATCAAGGGTTTGTTGACCGCTTGGCATTGCATGGACTTGAACCGCTGTTGGGGCATTGTCGCCCAGTGCTTCAAGGGTTGTGTTAACCCATGGTTCCAGGCCAAGGCCGTGGTAAAAGAAAAGATCTGCAGACTGGAGACGAATGAGGTCTTCTGCAGTTGGCTCATAGTCGTGAACCGGAATGTTGTCTTGGCTCATGTATTCCAACTGGACATCATTGCCTGCAATGGCCTTGACGATCTCTCCGACGTGGTACGTGGATACCATGACGGTACCGTACGATTCTCCATCATCGGATTCCTCTTCTGCATCTCCTCCTAAACAGCCTGCTAGGCTTGAGAACATCAAAATCAGGCTGGTTAAAACTGCGCGCTTCCACTGGGCGTTCATGGCCATGCGGGAATCTATTAGATATTTAACACGGACTATTAATTAGTAGATTCAAAATTATTATGAAGGGCCACCAACCCCCCGTATGTATGAGCAAAATTATATCCTTCAGTGCGGACAACCAATTCTCAGATAATCTTGAGGAACTCATTCAGGCATCCGGCTATCAAAATAGAAGCCGTTTTTTGCGAGATGCAGCACTATATTTCGCTGAAATACAACAGCGGGGTGAATTAAATGAAATGAAAGACGATGAGGTCGTTGAAGGCCACCTCGTCATCTATTACCAGCATGGAGTGGAAGGGAAGTTGCTCGAGATGCGACACTCACATGAACTTGACATCACATCATACAATCACAGCTGCCTTACCCACAGCCACACCTGCGTGGACATCTTACACGCCTTGGGGAAAGCCATTAAATTCAGAGAAGTCATTGACTTGTTGAGGAACACACCTAATGTGGATAAAGTAACCTTCATCAGCGCACCAATGCGTACCGAAGGATGTTGCTGAGTTTCAGATGCTCGGCGCAGTTTCAAGTTCTTCGTATTGCAGAGTGATTGTTTGGTCAATGGTGATTTGGTCTTGCCCTTCCTCGTATTGAATCCTCAATTCATGCGCCTCATACGTGTTGAAATGCACTGTATTCCAAGAGATGCGTTGGCCTTCGTCTACGGAGCCATCCTTTTGCTGGCATGCAGATTCTGCTTCATCGATGAGCCCCCAGGAGATCTCGACACTACGCCCTCCCCCTATATTTTGAATAAGTTCAGGGTTTTCAACATTTGATTCGATAATAATCGCAGCGGGGGGGATTCCTCCGTTCGACGGTATAGAATTCAGCGGCATCGGAGTAGGGTCGTTGGTTGCTGATTCAACCCAATTCATTTGTAATTCAATTCGTACAGTGATCGTTATGATGATTTGATGTGCACTGTCATCAAGAGCAAATAATGCGATTTCATGGAGGCCATGCTCAACGAATTCCACAACAACTTCCCTTCCTTCGTCGGCTTCAATCGTTGTCGCTGGCGTTCCATCTAGGAAGTTAACTCCGAACCTAACCAGTTCAGCATCCGAGGTTGTTTGCGAGAAATCAAACATCAACTCTACGCCTTGGGTTTCAACGAGTTCGCCTTCTTGATAGGTCTCTACAATTGTACCGTTTGTTGATTCGTAAGTTACAACCAAATCGAGACCTGTCTGTTGACCTGTCCCGCCTATGCAGCCACCAAGCAACATTGATAGGAATAAAACAGAGATAAGAAAAGAGCCCTGCTTGGTCACGGACTCAACGAGGATAGGGGGGGATATAAGTCAAATGGTCCGAGTTATTTCATGAATAACCCTCATCGCATCATGCATTAAACAGGTTGGCCAATTGTTGTTTTGTATCAGGCCAATGCGCAGGCTCTAACGCATCGGTGAGGTGCAATCCTGCCAAAAATTGTGCATGTATTGCACCCCATTCAACTTCATCTTGTTCCCCCCTCCAACGAAACAGCGGAGCGCCCTCTTTCTCAAGACGGTCTAGAAAACCTCGTTGTGCGGCTGAGATCAGGAGTGTCGGGGTCCCCAAGAGGGAAGCCTCACTCGCCAACGTAACCGATTGAGTGATGATGCCATCGTGTGCTGCGAGTTCCCTGTCCAAACCCCAAGGCGAGCCTTCATATTCATCTTCATCGGCAATTGTCGCCACTACGCCATCCAGAGCGTCTTCTGGCACTGGGACAAGTTCCTCACTGTCGTGAATTCCATCTCCCTTCAATCGCCGAATCAAAACACGAGGAGGATTGCTCACCTTGCTCGGGCGCCGATGCGGAGCGAGATGCACGTGCCCATGAAGTCCGTCCAACCGATGTACGAGACCGTTGAACGATGAGAGAAACCCCCCGTCCAAATCTTCACGCCAATGGGTTGGAATCACAATATGAGTCGCACCCTTGAGTGCAAGGTTGTGGGCGGTGTGATTGACTTCTGTATCAGTAATGTACCATCGTTCTTTTACCGGTGAGCGCCTCCAAAGTCGTGGTTTTTGCCCTAACAGTTCAAGTGGCGCCCCGACGCTTACAACACGCACCACTGGACCTTGTCCGTCCTTACTTGCACTTTTTATGAAACGTTGAACACTGCGAATACGAAACATTGCCTTGCGGTAACGCCCCTCACCCACTGGTCGGGGCACCCATAGAGTTTGACGACGAGGTAAACGGCCGTCTCCGCCTTCGACCATAGCCCGAACTTCACTGCGCTCACAGGCAACAATGAGGTCGGCAGTACTGCTTTCTCGCATTAAAGTAGCGAGCAGACGCACGTGAGCTGGATGGTCAAGGACCCAACAGGTGCGCATGAACGGGCGACACGATGTACTCCCTCAAGCCATCGCTTGCTTGGGTGAAGTTGATGGACGGCTTCTGGCAGTGAAGCCACATGACCAAAGTTGGTATTAGCCCGCCTGGCACGAAAACATACGCTCCCTACACGCCTGCAGTTGTGGTTGGAAACCAAGTTTGGTTGTCGGGGCAGATCAACATCGACGCGGGTGACGACATCGTCTCGCAAACCAAAGGCACACTGGAAAAGATTGACGCTCTTCTCGCCGAAGCAGGCACCTCAAAGCACGACCTCGTGTTTGTTCAAGTCCTCCTGAAGACCATGGATTTCTACGCACCAATGAATGAAATCTACGGCGCTTGGCTTGAAGGCATTGCCGTCAAACCCACCCGTGCTGCGTTCGCCGTTGACGCACTTCCCGCAGACGCACTGGTTGAAATCGTCGTTCAAGCCGTTAAGCAGGATTGATATGCCCGGCTCACCGTATTTGGAAGAACCGCCACCCGGTCTGCTAACGTGGCCAAGTCTGTTGCGAATGTTCGGGCCACCCGTGATTGCATTCTTAGCCGCGTGTTGGTATTCAGGTGTCTTGTTTGAGGCGCTTATCATCATGACGCTCACGTTGTTTTTCATCGCATGGTGGCGACGATAATTCGGGTAGGCTTGAAATCCCCCTGCCTGCCCCGCGGTGCATGGAAGAATGGCCCGAAGCCTGTTTCAAAGCCTACGATATTCGCGGATTGGCCAACGGCGACGGCACAGGGGAACTCACCCCTGCCTTCGCATATCGTCTTGGCCGAGCGATGGCAACTTACCTCGAATGCAAGGCCTTTGCAGTTGGGCGTGACATTCGAGATTCATCTCCAGCCCTCACCAATGAATTGATGCGAGGACTCGTTGAAGGCGGCGTTACTGTGATGGATTTGGGCATTGTCTCAACCGGCTGCGTTTACCATGCATGTTGGACACTGGATGTTGAAGGCGGCGTGATGGTAACTGCAAGTCACCTACCAATGCCGACCCATAACGGATTCAAAATGTGCCGAGGCACCTTACCGCTTGCAGGAGAAGAAATTCAAGAATTGAAAGACGTCTTCCTCGCAGGCGAGTTCTGTGAAGGTGAAGGAAATATTGTTGATACTCCGCACCTCAATACCTATCTCGATGCCATTATTGCCTCAACTGGGCCTTTATCACGACCGGTCAAGGTCGCGGTGGATTGCGGGAATGCAGTCCCTGGACCTGCCATGAGTGAACTCTTGGACCGACTCGGGTGCGACCATGTGGACTTGTTCTGCGATTGGGATGCCAGCGAGCCCAACCATGGAGCAGACCCCACCCGTCCAAAGAACATGGTCGACCTCGGCAAAGCCGTTGTTGAGAACGGTTGTGAATTTGGAATGGGCGCAGATGGCGACGGTGACCGCATTGGAGCGGTAGACGAAGAAGGACGATTCATCTATCCTGACCGGCTCATTGCACTCCTTGCAGAAGACCTGCTTGAGGGCGTTGAAGAAGGACCTGACGCATTTGACGATGAACATCGTCGCATCATTTACGATGTCAAATGCTCCATGAACGTTGAACAAGCCATCCTTGAAGCGGGTGGACGACCCGTTATGGCTCGTACCGGTCATTCATTCATGAAGCGCGTTCTTGCAAGCATGCCCAAAGCAAAGATGGCTGCTGAAATGAGCGGCCACATTTTCCTAGCAGACCGTGGATGGTACGGGTTTGACTGTTCACTTTACAATGCAGCCCGACTCATTGAACTTTGGTCAAGGCGCTCCGCCCCAAGCGACGGAGGTCCATCCTTTTCAGCTGAGTTAGAGCGACTTGCTCCCTCTCTGCCAACCACTGGTGAAGTCAAAGTTCCCTGTGCTGAAGAAGACAAACTCGAAGTTGTCGCTGCGATTACCTCCGCATATGAAGACCACGAATGCTCCACGGTTGACGGCGTTCGTGTGCGATTTAACGACGAAAACGGAGAATATGCAGGATGGTACCTTGCTCGTAAATCCAATACCGAACCTGTTCTGGTCATGCGAATGGAAGCAACGAGCGAACAACAACTCTCTGACATGAAGGCAATGGCAGACAAGCGTGTCTCATCCATCATTGACATCAAGAAACTCTTGAACGCTTAAT
>CAXAHZ010000108.1:0-5595 GCA_963968875.1 uncultured euryarchaeote | reverse complement strand
CATGTTTCAAAGGAAACTCGGTTTCCATGCTATTCCGCCCCGATGTTAGGAGAACCATTGGTCGCCGATTGGGAACGATTTATGACGTCGGAATATGAGCCTCCATCCGAAGTAAGAGAAGTGATGATTTTGTTACCTTGCTCTGCTCGCAAACCGTATCGCCTCTCCAAATCTCATGGACGCTTTATCCAAGCGATTCAGTCCACTGCATGTCACGAAGTGATGATGACCTCCCCTCTTGGGTTGGTGCCTCGTGACTTGGAAGATGTCTGGCCAGCATCGCATTATGATGTACCTGTGACCGGTGACTGGAATCTTGATGAACTTGCCCGCGTGGAACGGATGTTGAAAAATTTGGTCAAACGTGTTGGCTACAAGTGTATTATCAACCACACTGACATGGATCTTTCCTTCCTCAGTTGTGAGATCATTGAGACAAGAAAAGGCCGTGGTGCCGGTTCCCATGAAGCATTGCAAGACTTGAAATCTGCTGTTAAGCAAGTCGTGACAACCCGGGAATTAAGGAACCAAAAGAATTCACTTCGTCTTCGTTCAAACTACATGAGTGTTGCACGCAAAAACATGAGGAACGATTCGTGGCTGAGTGATGTTTCAGTGCGTGGGAAATTACCTCGTTGGCGATTGGAAAAAGATGGGGTTCAAATTGCAGTATGGTCCATTGATCGCAGCGGTTTTTCATTTTCAAAATCTTCAATTGACCTCCTGGACGAGCATGGGTCACTCCCAAAAGTCCATATCAAAACGGATTTGAAATGGAAGGGCGACATTTTTTCTCCTATGGTTGAGTCATACGATTCCGACATTCGCAAAGGAGACGACCTCTTAGTTATCCAAGACGGGAACGTATTGGGTCTTGCCCGGGCAGTTGCTGCAGGATGGGAATGGAACGGCACTCCTGGCACTTTAGCAAAATCTCATCAACGTAAAAAATAGTTTCTTTGTGTACTAAAGTGGGCCATGGTACGGCGGAGTGATTAAGAAGGGGAGATTGGTCGGAAGGCCGTCTTGGTGATTGTAAATGGCACGTATGTTCAAGTCCCGTAAAGGCCAAAGCGGCTCCTCCCGACCCCATGTCAGCGAAGCTCCTGCCTGGTCCAATACCGATAAAGCAGCCGTTACGTCCCTCATTTTGGACCTTGCTAAGTCCGGAAAATCTACTGCAGAAATTGGCACCATTCTTCGTGACAAGCACGCCGTTCCTAACGTCCGTCTGGTACTCGGAATGCGCATCGGCCAAGTATTAGCAGAGAACGACATTACGAATTCCTATCCCGAGGACATGATGAATCTCATGCGACAAGCCGTCGCCATCATCAACCACCTGGGCTCAGGAAATCACAAAGACATTCACAACAAGCGAGCACTGGAGATTACCGAATCCAAAATCCGCCGTCTTGCCAACTACTACAAAGGCGAGAGTCGCTTACCCAGCGACTGGCGATACAAGCGAGACGAACTCCGACTTATGGTCGAGTGATTGTCCCGGTATCTTTCTCACAAGGTCAACTTGATGAGGGGTAACTGCCTAAGCGTGGTGAGAGCACTATGCGTGACCTTCTTGAGACTCCCTTTTTTGACGGTTCTAAGGAACGGTTGCAGGAACTAGCATCACGGATGCAGAAAGCCCCTATGCTCCATTTGTATGCCCCATCAAGTCTTGAGGGTGTCCTAGCCCTTGGATTCTTGGAAGCGGCTTGTTTGGATGCTGGATACAAGTATCAGAGGAGGTTCTACCCAGGAAAGCATCATCGCCCGCGGGACGAGGTGTTAACTTTTGAATCATCTTCCTCTGGACTCGGTGTGTTGATTCTTTCCGAAGAGGAGACATGGGATTCCAATGACATCAAGGATGATGGACCAGTAAAACTCGTTCCCACCTCGGCAAATGTACAACTGGGGGCTCAAAATCGAATTCACCATGGTGCTCTGGATTGTGTTATTCAGGCGTCGGCTCTTGCTGCTTGCATGGCCCCTAATGGCAGGAGAGTTCGTCAGATGAGGCCTTTTTCGTCCTTGGGCCTCTGGATGCGAGGGTCTCTTGATACAACCATTGACCCGATTCATACCGCAGTTCTTATGCATCTCAAAGAAGAAGGCAGCATACGAATTGTCCCCCTTCCTGAAGTAAAACAACCGGAGCCCAACATGATCCCAGGATTGGCAGAGCAGAGACTCAAAAAATTGCATCGTGCATGGGCAACAATGGACGTCGAAGAGCGAACCCAAGCATTGAGTGAACTTGTTCTACCGTGTTTGGTTGAACCAACGCTTTCAACACCCCGCTTGGAAGAATTGGTCTGGCACAGAATGCTTGTTGGCGACGAAGATGTTGACTTGGCAAGCCAAGCGTTTGCAGCACAGGGGAAGTGGCCTGAGGCGCTAAGTGATGAACGATTGCATGCCTCGAAACTAATTGACCATTGGATACAAACTGGCAATTTAATGCTATAATCTCAAGCGACGGGTTGAAGGATAGCACCTTCATACCCCAACCATGGCGATTGAACGTTTGCTAACCGGAAGCATACAAAATCAGATCCAAGAACTGATGTCTACAGAAGATCTTGTCATCGAAGCGTTTCGCGATCTTGTCAAAGACGAACTTAAGACACACATTCGTGCAAAAGTGGATGAAGATCCCGATTTGAAGGCTGAAATTAAGGAAGCAGTGGCCTATTATTTCCATTCTAAGGCGAGGAGCATATATGCTGAATTGAAGGCGACAAGAGCAGCCACTCGCCTTGGTCTTAGATTGCTCCCTGATGAACTTCAAGGTGAAGTCGGGGAAGCGTTAGTTACCTTGTTTGAAAAGGAACTTGGCGCCTTGCTTGAAAAGGCACTTTAGGCATATCCTTGCCCAAAGATGAGTTCAAGTTATGAGCCTTTGAATCATCGGCGTCTTTGTAGGTAACATGCGGGCAGCGTCATTCATCACTTTTCTTTTCGTTGGGATGTTGGTTTTGCCCTTCGTCTCAACCTCTGTAGAAGCGGCGGATAGTGTAGATACTGTCGTCTACAGTGATGCGTCCGAAGTCGAGTTATTTCTTCTCGGAAGTGATAGCAACAAGGTCCTAACACCCTTCCTTGCTGAATTGGGGGATGAATCCCAATCTGTTAAAATTAAAAATTCCATCAATTCCCAAGAAACGGTCGGAAAATGGAGCTTACCTCAAACATGGGAAGGCGCAGTTCCCGCATCGGAATGGACGTTTTCAATCTCATATGTTGTCAGCAATGCTGCAGCAGCACAAATTAACGCTACAGCCACGATTACCATTGGGGCTAAGAGTTACAGTGCCCAAACCGACCCTGGCGGTTCAATCCTCGCCCAGGGACCCGGAAATCTTGAGTTTAAGATCAATGTGGAAGCCGGCGGAGTTCTCACAACCTCATCCAGTATTGAATTGGAGATGACTGCCGAAACTCTTCTGTTCTCCCTCCCAGAGGGCGCTGATGCGAATTTGGAGTTCTTCTGGGGAAGTGAGGACGATGCATCATCGATAGAAGGAACCCTTCCTCTTCTTGATATGATGATGCCTACGCCAGAGATTGAGGGTTCCGACGTCTATCTTGCCGTAAAGTTGGACTCACCATGGGGCCTCTCCACTTTGGCCTTGGCGGAATCCATAGCATTGAAGGTCAACGGTCAAACAGTAACAGGGGACCCAATTGAGACCGCATCAGATGATACAGTTCGTGTTACATGGACTTGGGACAAGGCGAAAGGGGGGCTCGAGTCAATCAATGTGGAAGTTGAATTGCAATTTCAACCCGGAATGCCGTCTCTGAAAGGTTCCACAACCTTTGAGATTGAAACATTTGATGGCGCCAGCGGTACTGGAACCTACTACCCACCCGATGAGCCATTGCGAACAAACGGGGATGGGAGTTCTTTAGATGTCGATGTACAAATGGACCTTACCAACGACAAAGACGGACTACGATTGCAGAAGGTGACAACCTTCACAATTGGGGATGAAATGGCGTTTTGGATGCGATGGGGTCTTGACCACATCGGAGATGATGACCAGTCTTTATCGACAACACTCAGAGCTTTCAGTGCGGGCAGCGTGACCGATGAAGACCGTATCAGTCGTAATATTGAGCCAAATGAGATTGGTGAATTTGAGCGACAAATGGCGAATCTTGGACCGATGTATCTCTCGAGTGGACTTGGAATAAACGCCGAGGATATCTTGGGGGTGTTTCCCGAATTTGATTCCATTCAAGTTGACCTCGACCTCAACGGTGAAAACGGAGTCGTGAATCACCCAGTAACACTCCGTTTTTCAACCACTGAACCCGTTGTTGATGACAAGAGGATGGAACTCATCAACGATTTTCTAATCGTCCAACCTGCTCCTTTGTGGAGTGATTTTTCAGTTTCCCTAACGGCTAAAACCACATCCTTCACATCGTTGAGTTTCAGCGAACTAAAACTGTCTGATGAATTGGATTTATCGGTTTCACGAATGCCTTGGGGGGATACGATCACGCTAGAGGGCGATGGACTGGCACAGGAAGTTGAATTCCGATTGGAAACGGTTCCAACAAAAGCGCTCGTCTTTGCACCGTTGGTGATTGCGGTTTTGGCTTTGTGTGGCTTGATGGTCGCCTTCGCCATCACGATGCGAATCACGCGTCAAAGAACACGTTCATTCGTGTATTTCGAACTTGTTTTCGTACCGATAATAGCCTTGGTATACGTGTTTGGATACAATTCTATTGTGATTGGGGGCTCCATAATCGGTAGTGCGTTGATTTGGTGGATTACTGCATTTTCAAGCCCAAGATTGGGCCAACAACATGCCCGGCAATCTACCGAGTCATACCCAACGATTCCTTGTCCTGCATGTCAAGTGATGAACCCTGTAACCTCAACTGAACGTCCTCACAGATTTGCGTGTACCGGGTGTCAGCGAATCATCAAACTTGTTGCTTAATCAGAGTTTGAGGTCTTGAAGATTTGAAACCAAGTTTACAGCATCTTGGTAATCGCCAGGTGAAAAGTAACCTATGAATTCATCGTTTTCATCTACTGCCACGACGGCTTGAGGGCTGCGAAGCTTGACATTTTCCAAGACATTTTTGAGTTGATCTGTTAAGTGAACCAACATGAAGTCCATCTCCATATGGGCATGGCACAATGCTGACGAAGCGTCCACACCTTCACTCAAGGCTTTGAGAAATTGCTTGTTGCCAATTACCCCTTGCACATTGTTATCGTCATTGAGTACAACCAAAAGGCCAGTGGAAACACTCAGTAAGCGTTTTGCCCCCTCTTGGAGAGAGTCGCTGGCCCCTATTGTTGCGTGTTCATCGTCGAGTTTCAAACTGGATACTGTCTTGCCCATGGCGAGGCTACACAACAAGTATTCTATCTAACTTGCTTTTGTTTTATTCTTCATTAACTTCGTGACAAAGAATGAACGAGCCGTTATCTTTGATGCAAGCATAACCGATGCGCTCGAGTTGGACAATGGTTCCTGGGTCGAGATGATGTTTTTCAACGCGTCCCTCGGTTGTTTTGATCTCACCGTTTGATGTTGACAAAAGGATACCTTCAACACTGTT
>CAXAHZ010000107.1:0-5655 GCA_963968875.1 uncultured euryarchaeote | reverse complement strand
TCATCGTCGTCGTCATCGTCATCGTCGTCGTCATCGTCGTCGTCGTCGTCGTCATCGTCATCGTCGTCAACATCTTCACAATCGTCATATTCTCCGTCGTCTTCATAATCCGGATTGCACAAAGGGTCGTTCACGCAACCTTGTTCATTGTCCTCATATTGATCGCAATAATCATCATCACGACCGCTGGTTGGATACCATGAATCATCACCAGTAAATGCCGTAAAAGACGCATAATCAACATATGAAACTACGAATAAAACAGAAAAAATCAGATAAATGACTTGCTTAACTCTCATGATTCATACACCACTAGCAAGATGCTATGACCTCGCCAGATGATTCTACAATAAAAGATTTAGGAGGCCCTAAATATCAGTGGTGAGTCGGAAGATTACTGTTAGTTGGAGTGAACCTTGATGTCAAACGAGACCGAATACTACGAAGATTTACTTGGACGCGGCTATGATAGTGAGCATGCAATCATTTGTACTAAAGAGAAATACCCCCAATTTGCACCAACCAAAAATCAAGACGATCACCTAACTCAGATGGAACTGTTTGAGCAAGACAACGTTGAAGAACTAAATCCATACAAACCGTATCTCCCCGAAAAAGGCGAAGAATCTACTGCAATGGCCCAGATCAAACAAAATTCAACAGCACTGGTCCACAAACTACGTCAGCGTTTGGAAACAACAAAACTTAGAGATGTCGAAGTTTCAAGAAAAACTATTTTCGTTGTTTCAGGCGTTGTAGGAATTTTGCTCCTTGCTTCTATTCTAGTTTTACTCGCTCGAGACGCAGGAGGGCCGATAGAGGGGGATTGGATGAATAATCAAGGTCAACGGTTTTCGTTTGACGAAGATGGAACTGCAAACTACGGTTCCTCTGCAAATGCAATGTGGAACGTTGATGGCTCTTACCTCACCATAGTGGTCTCGGTATCTGAAACAACATACACCCATGAGTACAGAATCTCAGTTTCGGACGATGGAAAAGCGATGTGGATGATGCCACAATCAATCACTGATCAAAACGGTGAAGACTATTTTGACATGCCAGGATATACCCCCTCATGCTTTTTAATGCTAAAATCTGGACTTGCCCCCACACTGATAGAATACATCGACCACATGCCATCTTACTCCAGTGATACGCCGTCATGGTGTGTTGATGCTAGTGGAAATTGATGGCTTGGATTGGATTTTCCAGCCAATTCGTTGCTTGAATGGTAAAGGTGGCTTTTGGGGATGAAGGTCGTTCACATGGTTTCATGAGAGATGAGGTTGTCGTCGGTTCTATGACGCGACCCGTTGCTTTGGTTACTGGAGGAGGTCGTGGTATTGGTGCAGCGGTTTCTGACCGTCTTGCTCAAGACGGTTATGATGTTTTACTCACATACAATCGATCATCTAAACCTGCTGAGATGATTGTTGATGCCATACGCGAGCGAGGCGATGATGCCCTTGCTGTGAAAGTAGATTGCTCAGATTTGGGCGAAGTATCTCTTCTTGGGCAGCACCCTTGGATGGCCCGGAAAATTGAGGTTTTAGTTCTCAACCATGGAATATACAAGCGGGTGGACGGGAAGATGATGACCATGGCCGACCTAGAAACCACGATGAAAACGAATTTCGAAGGGGCAGTTGCAGTATGGAAGGCCGTACAACCTCATCTTTCAGAACAAGCGAGGATGGTTGTTGTCGGCTCACAATTGGGCACAAGAGGCTCGCCTCATGGAGCCGATTATTCTGCATCAAAAGCAGCGCTCTCAGCATGGGCACGCTCACTGGCTCAATCCGTTGGCCCAGAAGGAAAGCGAGTAAACATCCTAGCCCCCGGGTACGTTGATACGGATCTACTGAGCGGAGATTCACCTGAAAAGCGCCTCAAACGGGAACATGAGGTCCCCTTGCAGCGAGTCGGTTCACCCGAAGACATGGCCTCCACTGTCTCCTTCCTCGTTGGTCCCGACTCATCGTACATTACCGGAGCAATTCTTCACGTAAACGGTGGACTTTATCTCCCCTAATCGTGCCATAAGGGAGGGGATGGTATGGCCAAACAATGGGACGATGAGGGTGCGTTTGAAGCTGAGGCTGACCGAACAGTTGGCGAAGTTGACCTTGGCCAGAGAAACCCCTTTGATCTCTCAAAGGCCCTTGAAGGGGC
Source organism: uncultured euryarchaeote (assembly GCA_963968875.1). GTDB lineage: Archaea > Thermoplasmatota > Poseidoniia > Poseidoniales > Poseidoniaceae > Poseidonia. The sequence continues at coordinate 3,480 of CAXAHZ010000107.1, read as the reverse complement.
TGCTTTAGACGAGCTCAATCCATCCGTAAAGAGATTTGAACTTCATGCGGAATTTAGCCCTGATGGCGACCAACCTAAAGCAATTGAAGATTTGATTTCTCAATTGGAAGATGGACAAGAGAGATGTATCCTTCTCGGAGTCACTGGGAGCGGTAAAACCTTCGCGATGGCCCACGTCATACAGAAGTTGAACGTACCAACTCTCATCATGAGTCACAACAAAACCCTTGCAAGACAACTCCACCAAGAAATGGCAGGCTATTTTCCAAAGAACGCAGTTGAATATTTTGTGTCCCATTACGATTATTATCAACCGGAAGCATATCTTGCAAAACGGGACCTTTACATCGACAAAGAACTGAGCATCAATGAGCGTATTGAACAGGAACGATTTGCCGCCGTTGCGTCGTTGGTAACACGCCCGGATTGTGTGGTCGTCTCATCGGTCTCTTGCATCTATGGCCTGAATCCGCCGGAGACGTTTCTCGAATACCATGTTCGTTGTGCGGTTGGACAAACCATCGAAACCAGTGATCTGTTGAGAGAACTCATTGAGCTCCAATACCGAAGGACAACCACAGACCTCAATCGGGGCGAATGCCGCGTCCGAGGAGAGGTCATTGACGTGTGGATGCCAAGCCGTGACGACCCATTGCGCATTGTGTTTGACTTCGACGGCATCAAGAGCATCCAAATTTGTGACCCCGTCACATGGGAGGCGCTGGACGAATTGGACGAAGCCTGGATTCACCCTAAGGAATTCTTTATGACGAGCCCTGAACGCTTTGAAGCCGCCCTTGAGTCCATTGAGACCGAACTCAATGCTCGGAGCAAATACTACGCCCGGGAGGGGCGGGAATTGGAGCGTTACCGCATCGAGCAGCGTACAGAGTATGACCTCGAGATGCTAAGGGAAATTGGACACTGTCAAGCCATTGAAAACTATTCACTTCACTTTGACGGCAGAGAGCGAGGGCAACGCCCGTATTGTCTGCTGGATTTCTTTGCGGCGTGTGCAAATCAGTTCCATGGCAATCCTGAAAAGTTCCTTGTCATCATGGACGAATCCCACGTCAGCCTCCCTCAAGTCGGTGGCATGTATCACGGCGACCGTTCCAGAAAAGAGAGCCTCATTGAGCATGGGTTTCGCCTGCCGACTGCTGCTGACAATCGCCCGTTGAAGATTCCGGAATTTCAAAGCCTTGTCCCTCAGATGGTCTATGTCTCTGCGACGCCTGGCGAGCGAGAGTTAAGGCATCTTTGTGAAATAACAGGCCAGACGCTACCCAAGGGACTTGAACACGCTACAAGTGGCGGTGGTGCAGGTCCGGCTGATCGTGATAAGAAACATCCAGAAGCAGAGTCAATGTACGACATGCTGCAGGCCATTGACGGCATTGCTAAGATGGAGTTGCGTCCAACTGGGCTCTTGGACCCAGAAATTGAAGTTCGCCCTACTGCGGGCCAGATTAACGACCTACTTACTGAGATAAATGCCCGTATCGAGCAATCTCAGCGATGCCTTGTCACCGTTTTAACGATAAAATTTGCAGAAGAGGTCGCAGCTTATCTCAATAGAATGGGCGTGAAAGCACATCACCTGCACTCTGAAATTGATACGATTGAACGAACTGAAATCATCAACGCCCTCCGCCACGGACACATTGATGTCATTGTCGGAATCAATCTCTTACGAGAAGGTCTTGATATTCCCGAGGTAAGTCTTGTAGCTATTTTTGATGCTGACCGGCAAGGATTCTTGCGAAATGAACGCAGTCTCCTCCAAACCATAGGTAGAGCAGCACGAAACCAGGAGGGTAAGGTTTTGCTTTATGCGGACGGTTTCTCCCCTGCTATGGAGGCAGCGATTCGCCAAACTCTTGAACGGCGTGAGCGGCAACATGCCAACAATTTGGCTCTTGGAATCACGCCAAAAACCATCGTCAAAGCCCTACCGGTCATGGGCGATACGACCGATGGACTGATTGCTGGTACGACCACTGCAGCAGACGGCTCTCGGCGCCTCATTGCCAAGAAAGGAGGACGCAAAGACGGAGATTGGGCCCAACGGCTGAACGTCGGCGCAGGGTCCTGGGGCTCCGACAGAGAAGAAAGAGATTCTCCAACTGAAAAATCAAATATTCAATTGGAAAGTTATGATTCAAATGCCCCGGCTAACTCTCTTTCCCCACATGAACGCTCCGAATTGTTGAATGAACTGCGTGCTGAAATGGAAACCGCAGCAAGGTCGTTGGATTTTGAGCAAGCAGCGAGGTTGCGAGACCGGATTTATGAGCTTGAACGATTGGATGACTGAGAGGTAAGCCTTCAGTGAACACCTTCATGAAGCGGAAGCGAGAGGTTGGGACATGGCGATTGACCCCGAAGACTTTGATAGCCCTGTTGTAGATTATGATTTTTCGAGAGCATCTACTCCAGAACTCTTGATCCAACAAATGTCTGCAGCAGGCGGATTCACGGCAACCAAATTTGCCACCGCTAGAGCGATTCTCGCTCAAATGAAAACCGAAATTGATGCCGTTGATGGCGACCAAACTAAAGTCACCAACTGGCTTTCATTTCCTGCTTGTTTGTGCGCTACTGGAACGCGTGGTTTTTTTGTTGAGGCAATCAAGCGAAAAATGTTCAATGTCGTCTCCACCACCTGCGGGACACTTGACCATGACATTGCAAGAGCGTACAAGCATTACTACCACGGGTCGTTTGATTTAGATGATGTTGAACTTGGAGAACACTCCCTTATGAGACTCGGAAACGTGATCGTGCCCAACGCATCATACGGCGAAATAATTGAGGCCGTAGTCATGCCTGCCCTTGAAGAAATCTACGAAGATCGCCTCAAAACGACCGGTAAAACCGGTGCCGATGCATGGCTAGGTTTTGGTTCAATTCATCTTGTATGGGAACTTGGTAAGCGAATTGGCACGCCAGATTCACTTATTTACTGGGCAGCAAAAAATAAAATTCCTGTCTGCATACCTGGAATAACAGACGGTTCAATAGGAGCACAATTGTTCATGTTTAGACAAAAACACCGTGATTTCCATATTGATACATTGGCCGATGAGCAAGTCATGAGTGACCTAACCTGGGATGTAGAAGCCTCAAACGCCCTCATGATTGGCGGGGGAATTTCAAAACATCACGTGATCTGGTGGAATCAATACAGAGGAGGTTTGGACAGTGCAGTCTATGTCACAACCGCCCCCGAGCACGACGGCAGTTTATCCGGCGCTCGCTTGAAAGAAGCCATTTCCTGGGGGAAAATGCGCCCTGAAGCTCCACACATATGTGTCGAAGGCGATGCGAGTCTTCTGCTACCTCTCTTAGGTGCAGACCTGTTCAGCCAACCCGCTCAATGATGTTGGTCTTCAGCATAATGTAACGTCAACTCTGCCACTAAGAGCATGAGACTTTGTCGAAAGGGCGTCCGAGGGTTCCATCCTTCTCCGCTGGCAT
>CAXAHZ010000106.1:0-5666 GCA_963968875.1 uncultured euryarchaeote | reverse complement strand
GGAATGCAAGGACGAGACAACGTTGTTGTCATTGGTGCTACGAACCGTCGTGATGCTCTTGACCCAGCCCTCCGTCGCCCGGGCCGATTTGACAGGGAAATTGAAATCGGCGTCCCGGACCGAGACGGCCGAAGCGAAATCATGGATGTTCACACCCGGCAAATGCCGATTGCTGAAGACTTTGACATATCATGGGTTCTTGACAACACCTACGGATTCGTGGGCGCAGACCTTGCCGCACTCGTAAGGGAAGCAGCAATGCGTGCGTTGCGCAGATACCTCCCTGAAATTGACCTAGAAGAAGAAACCATCCCACCTGAAGTTCTTGAGAAGATGGAGGTTTGCATGGACGACTTCAAAGAAGCAATTCGAGATATTGAACCGTCCGCACTTCGTGAAATCTATGTAGAAGTTCCTGAAGTGTCTTGGGACGAGGTCGGTGGGCTAACTGAGGTCAAGGACCGTCTCAAGGAATCAGTGGAATGGCCGCTTACCAAGCCTGAACTGTTTGAGCACTTCGGCATCAAACCACCCAGGGGAATCGTTCTCTTTGGCGCTCCTGGAACAGGAAAAACACTCCTAGCGAAGGCCATTGCAAACGAAGCTCAGGCGAATTTCATCAGCATCAAAGGTCCTGAGCTCATCTCAAAGTGGGTTGGAGAATCTGAGCGAGCAATTCGTGAGATTTTCAAGAAGGCAAAACAATCTGCCCCATCCATCATCTTCCTCGATGAGTTTGAGTCCATAGCATCGATGCGAAGCGGAGGTTCAGCATCGGAAGGCAGCGATGTTGGCAACCGTGTTGTGAATCAACTTCTTGCGAGCATGGACGGTGTTGAATCACTTGACGGTGTCATTATCGTTGCAGCAACCAACCGACCGGAAATGATAGACCCAGCTCTCCTTCGCAGTGGTCGATTTGAGCGTGTACTCCACGTCCCGCCCCCCGATGTCGGGGCCAGAGAGACCATCTTCAACATCCACAGTGAAGGCATGCCTTTGAGCAAATTCTCGTTCAAAGACATCCTTACCGGAATGGATGGATTTACCGGTGCCGACATCGAAGCAGTCTGTCGAGAAGCGGCTCTCATTTGCATGAGAGCTGGCAAGAAGCGTGTTACAAAGACTCACTTTGAAGAAGCAATATCAAGAGTAAGGCCAACTGTTACACCCGATATGCTGGAATACTACCAAAAGATGGAAACACGTCTTACCTCGGGCTTGAGCAACATCAAGCGAAACCGGGACTTCAGCCGTGGTATGGAAACCATGTGATTGGTGGAGTAACCACCGACGCATTCATTTGGCCTCGCTCCAACGCTAGGACACAGAGGTTCATGAGATGGCAATCTTCGGCAGGGAAGTCATTGGTCGTGATGTATTGGACCGAACCGGGGTTCACCTCGGATCATTGACCGATATCCATTTTGATTTGAAAACGGGCTCGATCAGTGAATTGATCGTTACTGTTGAGCCATCTGTAAGCGCGGCTGCTCTTCCGTTTGAAAGCCATGAAAACACCGTCACCATACCCGCTGATGCAGTTTCTAGAATAGGAACTCAGATTCATTTGAACAAATGAGTGCTGCTTTTTTAGTTCTCCAAGCGATGAGCATTTTATGTGCTTGTGTGGACAACCTTCTAAAGACAAGTGAGCCCGTGTTAGAGTGGGTAGATTCTCCCAAGTGATGTCCATGGTCGGCCTGCCAGCACAATTGAACCTCAGGAGAATTGGTCTCCAGGCTTCATTTTGGCTGGTTATGTCTATTCTATTGATGACAATTCTACTCAATTTCATCAATTTGAGTTCTACCAACCAACTCTCGGCCTATGATGATGATTGGAACGATATGTCGGCATTTCGGGAAGACATCAAGGACATGGGCATACAAACCAATTCGTTAGTCAGCAGTCCGCTCTTACTTGGAGACATTGAAGACCCACGCAACACCACTTACATCCTCGCAGGAGTGGAGCGGGACACGTTGACCCTTCCCCAATTTGATGAGGATGGATTCATTACCATTGCATCCGGAAGTGGATTTTCTCCTTCCGAGATTAACGCCATCGTTGAGTTTGTTGAAGCGGGCGGTACGGCTCTCATTCTGGAGGATTACGGATATGCAAGTTCCGTTGCAGAAGCCTTTGGTGTCCGATATACTGGAGAACAGGTTTACGATACGAATTATGTAGCAGAATTGGACTTCAATTACATTTGGATGTGTGTTCAAGAAAATCCATGTGGCATGAATGGCACTCAAATTGACCCTACCACGCTTTCGTCCCATGAGCGATGGGGAGACGTTGGTGAGCAGGGTGAACATCCGTGCTCTTTGATGGACGGAACCAGCATTGACGAAGGCGAAGCGGGTCTCTGTTCTCAACATTGGGTTGCAGGCGCAATAGAATACAATGCAACATACAAAATGCTCCTCAACAACGTTACCGGTCTTGAAATCATACCAGGGGTGCGAGGTCCACTCAGCGAAGTTGCTGTCCGAGCAATGACAAGCAACGAAGCAACGGTTGACGTCAACGGAGACGGAGACATCCAAGTGGGAAGTGAAATCACCCCTGCTACACCTGACCGATGGGGACAATTTAACCTCAGCATCGAGGCATGTGCCCGAGCAAGTTGTGAGCCAAGCGACGGGGGGCGAATCGTCTTCCTGGCTGACGGTTCTGCACTGATTAATGCCATGTACGACTACGAAGGGTTCAACGACGGCAAGTACGGAGAAACCGCCACACTAATTCCTGAAAATGACAACCAAAAATGGGCTATGGACTTCATTGCCGAAGCCTTGATGAGTCAACTGGAAGGCGAAGAAGGGCAACCAGCAGAAAATGCAATGGTTATTTTTGATGAATCTCGCCACCCCCAAAGTGCACTGGCTGCAGATTCATACAACACCGTCTACTTCCTCCTCGTTTACTTCACCGGTGAAGGACTGGCCATGCTCCTGCTTTTCCTTATCCTCTTCGTAACCTTTGAAGCCGTACTCATCAAGAAAAGAGACCCCGAACCGTGGCGACATGTATTCAGTATCATCTACTATGGATTTGGGGATGCAAATCGCTATTCTTACTACTCCAAAGTGGAAAAAATCCGTCAAGTATTCTTGTCAAAGGTACGCAATCAAAACGGCCTAAATCGGGAAGAATTCCAAGGCATGCAGGCCAATGAACTGGTATCCATGATCAACGACCCGGTTTTAGCTAAATTTGCTGTTGAAGCAAACAACCGATACACGCTTGAACAAACGGTTGCATTGGTGAAACGAATCAAGGCGTGGGGCCGACAGTGAGGTGAAATGAATGTGGACACGTAAAGCGGCTTTCACCTTCACTGGAGGTATTGCATTGGTCTTGATTGGAATGATGATTTCCAATCAACAAATGATGATACTCGGCCTAAGTTTAGTGGCCTTTATTGTCGTCAACTCATGGATTGTTGGCCACGGTGATGTCGAAGTACAACGAACGCTATCGGCAGATAATCTCTACAAAGGAGATGATCTGTATGTTGAACTCCTCGTAACAAATCGAAGTAACAGGAAAACCCAGATGCTTGACATCTACGATAACATCCCTCACGAAATGAAATTACGCAGTGGACTGAATCAAATGCAACTAAATTTGAAGCCCGGAGAGAGCGCTAGAATCCGTTATGTCCTCCGTTGCCCACTCCGAGGCCACTATTCCATTGGCCCCGTATCCCTGCGTGCACGCAACACCTTCAACCTAGGTGTTGAAGACATGTACGTTGACCACCACAGTGACATCGTGATCTTCCCTCAAATCAAAGATATCGAAGAGGCTTTCTTGCGAAGCCGAACCCCTAAGATGTATACTGGGGCAACAACCTTACGAACACCAGGACAAGGTTCGGAGTTTTACTCACTGCGAGAATATGTCCCTGGCGACCCGTTCAAAAACATCAACTGGAAGGCATTCGCTCGTACTGGCGAACTCATGGTCAACGAAAAATGCCGGGATGCCGTCACCGACCTCTATCTTATTCTTGACAGCCGTGACCTTGCACGAATCGGTACTGTGCTGAAGAATCCATTAGAGATGGGAACTGTATCCGCTGCTAGCCTTGCAGCATTTTTCATCAAACGACGTGATTCTGTTGCTCTTGCAATTTACGATGAAAAATTATCCTACTTGCCTCCCGATACGGGAGATAAACAATATTTCAAAATTTTAGGGGCTCTTGCTGGAGTGACTCCAAAGGGAACCATGCCCCTTCAAGCAGTTACCAATTCTTTGAGTGGGCGGTTTAGTCGGGGAAGCCCTGTATTTGTCATTTCGTCGTGTGAAGGAGACGGTACCGTTCCTGCTGCCGTTAGAGATCTTGTGGGGCGAGGGCACGAAGTGACTGTTCTCTCTCCATCAAGCGTCGATTTTGAACGGTTGGTAAGCCGGATTCCAAGGATGTCCTATGAAGTCTTGAAGTTGGAACGTCAAAACCGTCTTACTACACTCGCTGGTTCTGGGGCTCAGGTCATTGACTGGATGCCAGACATGGATTTGTCTCAGGCACTGATGCAGGTAAAGGGGTACTGAGCATGGCAGGTGAAGTCGGTCTCCAATCTGATGTTCTTATGGAGGGCACAGCCCGTCCTCGGACGCTTCACCTGAAGAATCTGAGACGCCAATGGCAAATTCTTTCACTTCAGATTGTTGCTACTATCGCACTGATTACCATGTACGTGCAAGTGGTCCAAACTTATGTTGTGGGATCCATCGACCACACCATCTTGTTTGACTCAATAGAGTTGCTAATCTCCGACCAGTTGCCACTGGGTGATTGGCTGACTGGGGAGGGAAGACAGGGCCTTTCGAGATTCTTTGTACCGATGGTGATGGGACTAAGTCTTGGAGGAGTCATGGCTTTTATTGCCTTCCAAACTCCAAAGGTACAGCAACGAATTAAGCTCGGATTCATTATTGGTCTAATCGTATTACTTGTGGGCCGACTTTTGCTGTCGTGGTTTGCGGGAATGTTGTTTGAATTCAATCTGAGATTACCGGATGATGGTGAACTGGAAACTCTTCAATGGCCACTTTTGATGATCATGTCCCTCATTATTCTCTTCATCTACCTCCTCCCAGTAATCATGGGGACTCGGGGGATTTGGGGGCTATCACGTCGTTCAATAGCCTGGGCAATCGGCTTCACCCTTCTGTTCTTGGGAATACATGCCATTCTCACCTTCCCACTCATCAAAGGGCAGTTGGGTGCTTACGGTGGTGCGTTAGCAACGCTTGAAAGCCAATCTTCAGACCCAACAATCGGTTTATTCGGGTTGAAGTTGGTGACAAAGGAACAGTTTGACCTCATTCTTATTGCGGTCCTTATCATGGTCTTTCAAGAAGCCAGTTATGGTGTCATACGCAATCTTGAGTACGCATTCCGACTGCCTGAATCGTGCAAGCGTGACCCTGAATATGTCCGACAAATGGACAATGTGCTCAACACCCACCTTCGCCACACATTTTTCTTCCTAGGATTAACCGGTTTGGCCACAATGGTAGCATTAGGATTCCACAAAGTATTACTCACCGTAGTTTCCGATACAACCGGAAGTCAATGGGCTGGTCAGGTCTCTGAATCGATTGAACTCACTCTTACGTATGGGCTTGTCATTTCAGCCCTC
>CAXAHZ010000105.1:0-5667 GCA_963968875.1 uncultured euryarchaeote | reverse complement strand
ACTGCGGCAACGAGGATGAGCGCGATAAACACGATCATTGCACCGATACCGATAGCGGCAAACTTGTCATCTTCAAGATTGGTTTGAGTTTGAGTTTTGGACTTCATACGACCACATCTCCTGCGTTGACTGTTGCACCGTACTTGAGTACTTCATATGTGAATCCACCAGAGCCTGCTTGGATGACGAGTGTGTCTGAGGCGAGGGCAGCTGGAGCACAGTTACCTGTTGGGGTAATGATCACAGTGTAGGTTCCTCCAGGTAGGATGTTAGCTGCGGCACCAGCAGTTCCGAGTTGAGATGCGGCGGTACCTGTAATGGTTGTTGCCGGAGCAGCAATTGAACCAAAGTTCCCGAATTGAGACAATCCGTTGGCGCCTCCTCCAGTTCCTTCGCAAATGAGGTTGTATTCAATTGCAGTTGCAAGCAACGGATCAGATCCAGGTGCAAGTTCAAAGGTCATGTACAGGCTTCCACCACCAGCTCCAGTAAGCACAACGGAATTGATGAAGATTTTACCTGCCATCATGTCTGTTGTGTCCTCACCGGTGCTCTGTGCGTTTTGTTGCAACTTTTCTGCCGTCTGAATAATGACGGCTGCAGCAACTGCAGCTACAAGGATGAGCGCAATGAAGACAATCATCGCACCAATACCAATAGCCGCAAGTTCATCGCGGTTTTCGTTCGTTTTTTCGTTTTTCATATTTTTCACCATTTTTGTTTTTTCACTCGTCTCTGCGAGTGGAATGTGATGGGTCAAGAAGAGCCTCCTTGACCAAGGTTAATTCGAAGTGGCATGCGTACGACGGCCACTTCATCTGGAGCGAGATGACGGATAAATGGAAGTTCCTCTGCTGTAAAGCCAGAGGGAAGCCATGGGGAAAGGAGAATTTCAGACAACGGTTCCATTGACCGGTTTTGTGCCCGCATGGTGACGGTGATTTCACCGGAGCGCATCTCATAAGAAGTAGCAACGGAGAGTTTTCTCGTCAATGGTACATCATCTGAGGTCATTCGATAATCAGGTTTAATCTCAAATCGCAACGGAATATTTCCCCCTGGGGCGATGATTGGAAGGTCAACATTTGGAGGGAACGCGGTCCAACCTTCTGGAACGGGAGGGGCCAAACGCAACATTGGCATGGGTATTGGACCATCATTGATGATTCTCATGAGCAAAACACCGGCATCTCCGCCAGCAGGCCATCGGGTGTCCACCCCCATCCAGAAATGGCGGAAAAGGAAGGGATTGAGCGTTGAAGAATTACCACCGATGAGGTCCTCTAGGAGGTATTCGACTTCTTCTGTGGCCGCACGTATGTCGCCCACCTCTGCTGCTGCTGTGGATTCACGAAGTTTGAACAAGATGTGTTCAGCCTCATCTAAAGAAATGCGCTTGTGAACCAATAAGCGGTGAAGCATAGCAATACTGCGGCGAAGATGCAGGACATCCTCTTCCAAATCATCGAGCGTAGCCTCTGCGAGCTTGATGTTCTTCTTAGCGCGAGAAAGTTGGTGCATGTTAAGGAATACTTTCGCTTCCCCAAGGTCCAATTCGGACTCCGTTAGAGACGCATTGTTACGTCGTGCCGCTTTGCGAGCAATTCGCTCAAGCGTTTGAGAAGCTTCGAGGATACCTGCTTCCCGGGATGCTAAATCCTCTTCAGTGATTTCATCCATGATGTATTCTTCTTCATCAGACATCAGGTTCCACCTCCTTTTCTCCGGTTAATAGAGACGCATCAAATACCTTGCCAGATTCATCTCCTTCCTCAAATGGAAGCGCACCAACTTCAATGGAAGCTGGTGGGGCTTGGGATTCTGTGGAAGGCCCAAGCAATGAAGTAAGGTCCAATCCATCGTTAGCGAGGTCATTGAGCAATCGTGCTGGATCGCCAAGGTCCCGTTCAATACGGATGCTCTTGATTTCCGCATCGGTCAATCTACCATACAGGTTACCGTACAACTTGTCGGAGCGCTTCAAGAAATACCATACTCCGGTCATAATGATGAGGAAGTACGAGGCCATGACGACAAGATTCCGGGAATCTGTAGTCAATTGCGGGGGCAAGCCAAGAACAATCGCAAGCATTCCGAGCACGGGCAAAGAGAGAATTATGGTAAGTTGACGGCGGCCATCTGAAAGTGCTTCGAAATGGTCCGAGTACACCGTAGAGATTCCCTTTCGGGCCCGTTGGTAATCTTCGTGAATAAGGCGGAATTCTTCACTGCTCTTCCACGTCATTCTCCACACCCACAAGGCATTCAGAACAAGGATTGTTGGACCCCATATTGCAACTCCGCCCACTTGGAATCCGAAGCCGAGATGGAATGCGAAGCCGAAACTCAATACGCCCGCATAGACGCCACCCAATTGCCACTTCTCAGACTGAGTTGCAAGTCGTGTGAACACGAAGGATACGAGGGCTGCCACTATACATGCAACAAACACAATAGAGAGGCCTGGGGATTGAGATTTGACATCTTGGATTACCACGAGTTCGTCATTTTTGAGATTGTTTGCATCTCCAGCATGGACAATGTCTAGACTCACAGAGCATGAAACATCCTTGCTAACTTCCCACCAATCAATGGTTTGGCCAATAACGGTCCAATTCACCTTCACGCTTTCTTGAGCTTTGAGTTCAAGGATCCCAATTTGAGCGTTCGCAGGGGAAAGGATGGTAATGTCGTCTCCACAATCCAATGTAGCAGTGACGCCGAGTGCCTTAGCCGTCCCTCTGTTCTCAATGGTTGCGCTGTACGTCGTTTCCTCTCCTTCGTACAAGTTACCGCCAACAGGACCGTGCTCTTTGACCGATGGGTCAGCGTATACGGCGAGTGAGTAGGTCAACGTGGCATCGTCGAAGAAGGTGTATCCTGTGTTTTCATTCGGATGATACAACCGCATTGTCAAATCCCAACCGTCTCCGGGGAGTACTTCGCCGTTTGGAGGGGTGACTTTGAGTTTAATCGGAGTGTCTGTAACGTATGCATTTCGTGTTGGCAAGGTGATCCTATTGTCAACACCAAGAGAAGCCTGTACGGGGCACTCCTGAGTCAAATCCAGAGGGTATTCATCGTCACCGACGACAACAGCGAAGGACCAAGGTTGTAGAGTTGCATTTTGGTCGAGAGCCGCAAAGTCCAACAGTCGGACTGCTTTACACAATTCTAGTTCATAAGCCACTGGAGTACTTGGACCATTTGGAATGTGAGAATACAGAATATCATACATAATTGAGGTGCCTTTACCGTAGTCCACATCTGTGTCGGACATCTCAAAGAAGCGCTCCATCTTAAGGTCGGTATAGAATTCTGCACTGCCTTCAACCGATGCATCGGTCGGGGTCAATTTCACCGCAAGATTAGCTGCCAGAGTCAGGTCTGGGTCTGGTTTTGTTGCCTCGATGGTAAAGGTTAGACTCACCGGTTCACCTCGGGGAAGGAAGAGAGTTGTTGGATAAGGGTTTTTGATGACCCAGTCGGTTGTTGGGGTCGCAAGACCACCTTTCAACAGCGTGTAGGTCAAGTTGACGGTTACATCACTGTTTCCAGTATTGGTCAACTCAACGTCCCATGTGCGGCCAAATGTAGCATGGTATTTCATCTCGGTAGGCCAGTCATCTGCTTCGACCATGAACAATGGAGCGATAATCAAATTGAAACTGTGCGACCCAAGTTCTTCAAAGGTGTCTGGCTTGAGCACACGAATCGTAACGGGATACAATGACCCGTTCGTGAGGCTATCATCTCCGCCAAGGGAAGGAACTGTAATGTCCAATGTGCCATCGTGAACGCCGTCAATCTCTAGATTAATGGAAAAATTCGCCGGAGTCAGTGTCCAATTCCCACCCACCTTCGTTTCAACGATGAGATCCTCTGCAAGGTTTCCATTGTTGGTGATACTAAAGTCAACATTCTGAACGGTCCCAGGAATAACTCCAATGCTTTCCACCGTTGAAATGGATATTCCATGCTCTTCACTCATGTTACCAACAATAACGGCTGAGACATTGAGCCCGGACTGGAGGTTGGACACCCACACGGTGGCTTCGTAGTTTGCATCTGCACGAGCATCGACAGAAGGAGTAAGGCGGATCTTTACTGTATCAGCGTACCCTGCGCCAATTTGCAGCGTAGGGGAAGTCTCCATTGTGTAGGTAATTTCACCGGCTTGTGAATCGTCCAGCCAAACTGAGAAGTCAGCTGGCGTATTTCCTACATTGTTGACAGTAATTCGTGTAGAGATGGATTCTCCCAGAGATAAATTAACTTCCTGAGTTGCAGGGCTTAGAGCTGCATTGACCTTTTCTCCAACCTTAATCGGCAGTTCGAAATCGGTGATGAACGCCCCGGTACCCAATTGTTCAACCCTAATTTTCAGGTATTCAATGCTTTGAGCCGGTGCAAGTGGGTCAGTGGTGACTACAACGATATATTTGCTGACGTGGAGATCTCCAAGCGTGGGGTAGTCTGCAACATTGGCGGGCACTGTCAGAAGTGTTGTAGAAACCAGCGAAGTGGAATTGGAGAAAGAAGCGACCCAGTTATCGGGCAGCGTATCTTCCATAACGAGGCGGTAGGAGGTCATGTTGTTGCCCGAGTTGTTCAATGTGAGGTTAAATTGGGTCATTTCTCCAACGACCGCAGCCAATGGCTCACCGTCGTAGACGTCTGCGCCGAGGACAGGTGGTACATTCAAGCGAAGCGTTTGCGTGATCGCTGTTGGAATCACGTTCGAACCCGAGTGAACGCCTCCAAGTGTAGGAGTGGCCGTAATTGGGATGGAAAGTTCACCGGAAACGGGATAATCATCTGCAGGCCCTTGGATGGTGAATTTTGCCAATTCTACATCCCCAAGTTCCATTGTTGGGAAGGAAGTAGGTGTTAGGCCAATGGACCACCTAGAGGCTTCGTCAAATCCTCCTGAAGAGTCTGACTTGAATACGGGAGTACCCAGTGTGAGGGTGGCATCAACGGTTTCGGTAAGGTCGGCAACGAGGTTATGTCGGATTTCAACATCCAAATCGAGTATTTCATCAAGCCCAGTTCCGGCCCGTGCTTGCAGGACTTGTTCTACCGTCATCTCAATCGCATCGACAGGTAGTCCCGGGTCAACGATGACAACTGGGAGTACTTCCATCGGTGTTGCGGCCAATCCAGGAAGTCCACCGAGAACTGATTGAGCCTGAACCCAAACACTCATTGAATCTCCTGCTCGGTTGTTCTCGGAAGGGACAAGAGGATTCTTGATGGTGGGTGGAATAACTTCCAGCGATACACTGGCGGTTGCTCCTGGCGCTATTACTCCAGTCAAGGGATTGTTAAATTGAAGACTCCATCCGGTGGCAGTTGAGGTTAGACCCGCATTCAACATGAAGGTACTTGGAGCATTACCGTCATTGGTAATGTCAACGAGAATTGAAGATGGTGCACCTGGAGTTACTTGTTGAGTTCCTGCTGGCATACTTACAGTGACCTCGTAAGATTCTCCTGCGAGAATGGTGGTAGTCGCAGTGTATACGAAGCTGCTCCCGGATGATGTCAGTGTTACCGTAACAATGTCTGAATCGGTTCGTGCAGCGCTAGCAGGAACATCGACTTGAACAAGGACAGAGGTGGTCACGCTTGGCGAAATAGTAGCGGTACTTGCTGGCGTCCCTG
>CAXAHZ010000104.1:0-5756 GCA_963968875.1 uncultured euryarchaeote | reverse complement strand
TTAGAAAGAAGTGCCTCATTCGTTGTTGTAGCCAATAACCTGCTTGACAATGTCGATGATAGCAGTGATTTCGGCGTCATCAATAGAGATGCGCTTTGAACCGAGAACGGCTCGTACATCCTCTGGATGAAGTGGAATCAATTCTGCCAACTTTGCAGCAAGACTTGGGTGTTTGGAAAGTGTTTCAACATCAAGGAGTGCTGAGCGCAGTTCCTCAAACGTTGCAGGCTCGGTGCGGTATCCGTTACGGATATCGCTGGCAGCCCATTCTGCGTGTTGAAGGGCAGCTTTTTGCTCGTAACTGAGTTGTCCACGGCGGCCTTGGGCGTCCAAAAGCATATCTCGAACGGTTGCGAAATCCAGAAATTTATCTTCGTCTGACATGGTAATTCCTCATTGAAGGGGGCGGAGGTGTTCGGGGCGAGCGATAACAGTCTTCTGCATGTTACCGTCTTTGACAGCAACGATCCATGCGACGCCTTGGCGCTTTTCGATGAATCCAGTTCGACCGTTAAAACGGCGATGTGGCATACCACCTTGTTGACCACCGTCAAGAACGATAGCGACTCGGTCGCCTTCTTCGTAATCATGCATAACACGGCGAATGTTCAAGCGGCTTCGCTCGTTCTTTCGTCGTCGCAAGATGCTTCGAGTTCCTACACGTTGTCCCTTGGATCGCTTCATATTGGTCGCCTCCTTTGGTCCGAATCAGCATTAAGGCATCTTCGGAGCATTCTGCCGACCGACCCTCCCCATATAAGCACCGCGACGAAATATCTCCGCCTCGGAAACGGGGTTTGGCTCAGTCTGCGTGAATATCTCCCACATCAAGCCACATGACGTTGCATTTTGCTTTGATGAGTGAAGCGATGGACGGTTGAGTTCTACCGCTATCGCCGTGTACGGTTTCTTTGACGTATGTTCCCGATTCACAACGAAGGGTAATCTCAATTTCACGCACACCGTCTTCTCCCAATTCAATGACAGGTGGGTGAGCTTCGTAGACGGTTCGCCGTCGTATCAAATCTGCACGGCGATGGGAAACACGCTCCGGTGTTCTTTGAGCGAGTTTGACGCCGTTAAGCTCCTTGATGACCTTGATGATGGTTTCATCATCGGGCAAATCAAAGGTTTTTGGGGCAGGGGGTAAGGCGGCAAGAATACGCTCAACAAGTTCGGCCTTTTTTCCGGTCTTCTTGAGTTCATGCTGGGCAGCAAGCGCAACCAGTTCGTCCTTCTTCATCGCTTTCAGTTCCTCTTCTGTTGGACTGCTAGGCGGGACTTCCAATACCGCTTCAAGGGGCTTGGTTCTATCGCTGTCTTTGTCGCCTCGTCGTTGGCGTTTCTTTCGCTTTTTCGTGCTCCGAGTTTGGACATCTTCTTTTGTCAAATCCACCGGTGCAGTGAGCACACCGTATTCTGCTTCATTCATGGGTTCCAGACGGAACCGGATGGTGTAGGATTTCTCCGCAGGAGTGTCCTTGATGCGGACGACTTCACTGCGGGTGGATGGGCGCATGGATGTGATCTCAACCGAGCCCTCTGCAAGGCGATTGATTCGTTCCATCATCACTTCAGGTTCCACGGTTCGTTTGCGTGGATTTTTGAATTCAATAACAAACGGACGTCCTCTGCCCATACAGCGAACGTCGATATCCTCTCGACCCATGCCGTGAAACGAATGCTCAGTCGCTTCAAACAATTCAAGAAGCGGGTTTCCAATCAAGTCCTGAACGCTTCGTTTGTATTGCAACCCTGTTCCATCGCAGCGTTTGCAACCTCGTCCTTTGCAAGCACGACAAGGCCACCGCGTTTGTGGTATGCCTCGCTCAAGTTTGAGGTATCTTCCGTACATGTAGACGGCGCGTATGTCAAGGTCAACCGTCAAGGTCAACACATCGATAAGGGCGAGAACATCGGGTTTGTCATTCACCATTTCAATGCCGCTCAAGCGTTCCCCTAAGCGACGCGATATCTGTGCAACCAATGAACTCTTGAGGGGGTCTGAACCGCCAGCACCGTACTGCTTTCTCATCACGTCTTCTGCTTCGGTTTGGTCTTTCGGAAATCGTGCTCCAAGTTGCAATCGCTTGAGTTCGTAGGGCTCCAAAGCATCAAAAATAATGTCTGCGAGTAAATCTACTTCCTCGAATAAGTTTTCACAGAACGGACAAAGCGGTACGACTTCACGTGCATTCGCTAAATGGCTGTCTCGCTGTAAAACCGCTTCTCTTACCTCGCGCCCCGAATCCTCTAGGGATTGCCCGAATCGCTTTTTTCCACCGATTCGGCCGAGGCATGCATCGCATGTCCCAAGCCGTACCAGGTGCTTGTGTCCAGCAGGTGAAGGTGCGCGCGGAATTTCTTCCATGTGAGAATCAAGTTGGTCTTCAAAATCCAATGAACCGGAGTCAAGGTCGGATTCTTTCACCTCTGGGGCATCATCCACCTCATCCCATAGGGAATAATCTGTTTCTCCGAATCCAGCATTGGCGTACTTCATCCAATCTTCTTCATCTTCAGGGTCCTTGCCTTCGTTATCGGTCATGATTCTCACCACCTTCCCGGGGCCAACCCCTAGGACAGCAAACCATCCGCAGACTCAACCCTTGATGAAGTCACCGATGTCATTCTTCTTCTGATGAAAGCGCTTCATCGGAGGGCTTTTCATTGTCGGATGGAGCAATGAGACCAAGAGCAGCGGTCGTTAAGATGAGGCTTGCGAGGAGTGAAAGTCCAATCATTGCAGCGGAGAAAATCCCGAAGTTGCTGAACAGTCCCATCGGAGAGAGTGCAATCACGGCAAAGCCAGCGATGTCTGAACTTGCTGAACCGAGCAATGCCAACCCGCATGCTCCACCGACTGCTGCGAGTGCATCATTGTGCGATTCGCCGTTTTCCCTTCCCTCTCGGTAGCGTTCGGTGACGTGGATGCAATAATCAATCCCAACCCCCAAGGATATCGTAGCGATGGTAACCGTAACGATGTTCAGCGATGAACCTGCAACGTACATGAGACCGTACAGCCAGACCACGACGAGAAGAATCGGAACGAAGGTTACTGCTGCCTGTTTGGGTGACCGGAATCCAACGGTAAGGCATCCAAAGACAAACACAGATCCGAGGATAAGTGAGGATTGCATTTCGTCTTGCATGGCGGTAGACGCGGTAAATCGTGTAATGGGCCGCCCAGTAAGCATGACCCATGTCAGAGGTTTGTCCTCTTCATTTTCACCAGCGTCTTCGTAGGAGCCGCTGGAGAGATTGGTAAAGACTTCAAGGTCGCGCCAGACTTCTGCCACGCCGCCCTTCATCCCTGGGAAATCTTCGGGCGCAGTCATACCAAATCGAATCTGCATCATGTCGTATTCGGCCGGCATACCGTTGATGTCCATCCAAGGTTGGCTCTCATTCAGTTCAACAACTGGCATGATGTAAAGCTGGACGATGCTTGGGGGAATGTCCGGTATCGGGCCGACACCGGGTACGCCGTAAATGGAAAGGAAGCCATAGAAGAACGAGAGGCACTCTCTGTCAGAAGTGTCCACAAGAGGGCCGTTCCCTGCCAACGAGCAGTTCATACCGTGTCCTTCCGTTCCGAGTTCCCAACCAGCCGCTTCAAAGGGTGTGCTGTTCAAGACGAGACTGCCTTGGGCAGCGAAGACCATTTCATCGAGAGCCAGTATATCGATTGTACCGTCGGGTTGGCGCGTAATTTTGTTGGGGACATCATCGGGTAACTCATCCATATTTTGGCGGAATTCATCGATGGCCGCAAAGACATCCGGGTCCAATACATCACCCATGATGAGCAGATTCGCAGGCTCACCCTCATCGGCGAACCGTTGGCTGATTTCGTCCACTCCAATGGCAAAATCCGAGCGCTCATCAAGGAAGTCTTCCACCGCAAAATCGCCCTCTAACTGAGCCATTCCATACGCAGCAGGAACGGTGAGTAGCAGGGCAATGCCCGTGATAATTAGCGCCGTTTTCCGTTGCCCAGAACTGTAGGTGAGGTTTCGTAGCCAATCGGGGTTAACCAGTGATTTAACGGCCTTCTTCTCTTTGACCACCTCTCGTTTTGCCAGCCAATCATCAACGCTTACCCTGATGATCGGAGACCACAATCCCGTGAGCACAAAGGCCGCAAAAATTCCTAATGCCGCTTCAATTCCGAACGAACGCAATGCGGCAATGTCGCTGAAAAGATTTGCAGCAAAGGCCGCCATTGTCGTAATCGAGGTGAGGGTGATGGCTCTCCCAACCCGTGAAAGCGTGATGGCTCCTGCTTCTTCAGAATTTTTGCCTGCAGCGCGCTCTTCTTTGTAGCGGTGCAGTGCGTGAAGCGCATCGTCAATTCCCAGCGCCAGTACCAAGATGGGTAACAGATTGGAAAATTGTGACCGGGCGATCAGACTCAATCCAAACCAACCGGTCATGGTAGCGAAGTGACCGATAAGCCCCTGCATCCACAGTAGGGCAGCACCGAGGGCAAACATGACGATTGCAACATCGGACCACCGCCTCAGGCTCACGTACAGCAGAGCGACGATGGCGAATCCCATCAGCACGATGAGACCCGCACTCGACTGCAATTCCCGATTGACTTCAACGTTCACTCCCTGGCCGACCAACAGCGTTACGGTCGTTCTGTCGTGACTTCGTAGATGACCTTCCAAGTCCATGAAGGACCACTCGGTTGAACAACCACCTCCATCGTCCTGCATCTGTTCACAAACTGCTTCGGTGTACTGGGGCGGGTGGAGAACGAGTTGTCCGTCTGCGAGGCGGTATCCCCCGACTCTGAATCCTTCGTCGGTGAATTGGACACTCTTCTCTTGGTGGGCATCTTTCCATACGACTTCCCAACCCATTGATTCAAGTTTTGTCCTGTCAAGTTGAACCAGCAGCCACGTTGAGGATGCCGTCCACCGGCCTTTGCCCCACAGCGCATTTTCCCATGTTCCGTCTGAAGTTAACACGCCGTAAATGGGCCCTTCTTGAAAAGCGGTGTAGTCGGCCTTGAAACCTCGGTCAAGCGAGAGCCAGCGCAGGAAGTTGTTGTCAGAAGCCTCACCCATTCGGTGTGCTGCCATGTCAATGTGAGCCTGTGTGATGTTTTCATCGTCAAATTCCAAACAGTCAATCGGAAAGCAATCGGTCCAATTTGCTGGCGGGTCGGTCACCACACCCAAGGTCGTTAAGCCGGGCTGAGTGAGGATGGAAGTCCCGTTCATGAAACCGCGGAAGTGGTCAGAAAGAGAGATTGCCCCGGGTGCTTGGTGTCCGGTAACATCGTTGACCAACGGTTTGAGGGCAGGGGCGAGAGCGTGTTCGTTGACAAGGTTGACTTTCCGGTCAATCTCTTGTAAGAGTGACAAATTGAGAATACCCCCTGTAGGTGCATCAATGCCGCCCCATGGCTCACCTGCTGGCAGCATCTCCGTAGGAGGTATGAGCGAGGCATAATCGGGGGCCCCGTCTTCCATTCTCGGTACAGGTTGCCATGTTTCTATTGGAGGAACATAGGCTGGGTCGCGGGCGGAGACGAGGAATCCGAGAATGATCTCGGAGTTTGGAAATTCATCATCGATGACGGTTTGCGCAGTAAGCTCTGGAGATTCCATTTCGTAGGATTCCATGTCGATGGGCTGCAGAGCGGTCATGGCCCCAGGAATCATCAGGAGCGTGAGCATAAAGACGGCGATATGGACGCTTTTTTTGCGGTCCAGCAACCACGATGCCATACGGTCATA
>CAXAHZ010000103.1:0-5787 GCA_963968875.1 uncultured euryarchaeote | reverse complement strand
TTGCGAATCATAAGTGACGGAATGAGTAAGGGTGAGAGAGGAATGGCGATGAAAAGTAAACCGTATTTGTCCCACTGAGATGTGAGGGCTTCAAAGACCCAAATCAGAGTAAATGTACTGATGGTTACCAATATCAGTGTAATGAACCCTGAAAGCAACAATGATCTTCGGAAATTTATACGGAAGGGTGTGTCCATTTCATCTCGGGCAAACGTGAGATCCTTCGGAATTGTTGCCCTAAATGCGAACACCGCACCAAGTTGGATGAAGCCAAATAACAGCGATGCTAAAAGCAAAAAGCGCAGTCTACTGGCAACTTCAATCGGCGAGTCTGTATCCGAACCCACCTCAAACAGGACAAGATGTATGCCGGCAATAACCAATCCGAACAGGCCTGCGGTCACCAAAGAAACGTAGATTTCTTTGAGGGTGTCAACGGACTCCAATCGCGTATCATAGAGCGTATTGTATTGCTCGGCAATGGTTTCCTGTTCTGAGCGCATAAATTGGTCAATCGGTTGACCCGCTTCTATGGAAAATGCCATTCGGTCTAAGAAATCAGACCAAAGAGGACTTGGGCTCTGCTGGGCAACGATTCGGGCGGCTTCTGGCAAAGATGTATGCCATTTTTCAACCAAGGTTTCGATTCGCTTGACCTCGGCTGCCAATTCACCGTAATCCCGCATTTGCTTTAGAATGTCAAAAATGGATTGAGCCCCAACTTCTCCAATTGACAAAATACCCATTCGTGTGATGAACATGTGCATTTCGGCCTCAATGAGATTTGCCGAACGTTGAACATCTAGAATTGGAAATACAATCGCTGAAAGCGTTGCCATAGCGGTTAGAAGAATTACGAGAAGAATTCCTGTAATTCCGGAAAAAAGCGCTCCATCCCCTAGACCTCCCGTGAGAAATACAAGAATTATTGAGAAAACGAAGGTAAAGGCCGCCACTGGTGCAACATAAAGGCCGATAAATCGGCCAATTGGCATATCAAGACGACGCAGGGCAATGTGCCAGATTGGCATGCGCTCCATGTCTCATCATCTCCTTACTTTTGATCGACGCCAACCCATGTATCAACAGAGCGACTGAAATGGTCCCAACCATTGGAATAATACAATCCAAGAAGGTCGAAGACATCATCGTAATGTGTTAACCCTCGGTCAACCATTCTCTGAATGGCATCAGCCCGGCGAAGCATCTCATCGTAAATGTCACGTTTGTTTGCAAATCCAGCCATTGCTGCAATCTTATTTTCAAGGAGATGTGATTGGAACATACCACGGAAGTAATGCTTGTCTTTTACCGGGTCCCATTCAAACATACCACGAGTCAGAACACCATCGCTGTGTTTGTTGTAACCAATGACTTCGTCAATACCCGTAATACGGCGGGCGATTCCTCCGCCAGGGGCTTCAACAACTTCTTGGAAAATTGCAAAGTTGAGGTTATCAAAGAAACGAATCGGGACGTTGATTGGGTCACCTGTAAAACGTTGAATCATCTTGACGATTGATGATGCGTGGAATGTTGCAATAACTGGGTGACCAGTCTGCATGGCTTGGAACGCAGTTGCCCCTTCTACACCACGAATCTCACCGATGATGATGTAGCGAGGTCGGCTACGCAATGCTGCCTTCAAAAGGTCGAACATCTCGACACGAGATTCTTCATTTTTAGCATCACGAGTAACAAGGCGTTGCCAAATCTTGTGACGAACTTTTACTTCGGGTGTGTCCTCTGCTGAGTAAATCTTAACGTTGTGGTCAATGAACGGTAGGATGGCGTTGAGTGTCGTTGTCTTACCCGATGCAGTTTCCCCGGACACCAATACGGACATACCGTATTCCAAACAGATCCAAATGTATGCGGCGACTTGTGAAGACATGGTGCCCCACTCAATAAGTTGAGTAATTGAGATGGTTTCTTCAGCGAACTTACGAATGGTGAATGAAGGTCCAAGCATGGAAACATCGTCTGAGAAAATAATGTTGATACGGGAGCCATCAAGAAGAACTCCGTCAATAATTGGTTTGTTATCAGAAACAGGTCTCCCAATACGTTCGGACATTGCACGAAGATATCGGGAAAGAAGTTCCCGTTCACGGAATCTGATGTTGGAAGTGACCATTCCGAAGACCTTGTGGTCCATGTGGATGTGTTTGAGTCCAACCGAGTGGATATCTTCCAACATCTCATCGGAAAGGAGTGGCTCAAGTGGACCGTTTCGTATCAGGTCACGAATCACAACATAGGTCAATCGTTCCCGTTGTTTTTCATTGACCACAAGACGCTTGTCATTCATACCGATCATTTCCCAAATACGACCCTGTCGCCGAACCAAATTATTGGCGTCGGTGTCCAGAATGGTGTATCGGTCGATCATTTGGCTGAGAATATTCTCAAATTCTGAATCGGTAGTGAATGAAGGTGCTGATGGCGCTTCTTGGAGTAAGGTTTCGATGAGTTCACGGCGGATGTTTTCTTCCTCTTCGGTCAATTGCGGTTCCAATCCAAACCACATTACAGTACCACCTCCGTCATCATCGGCAGGTGGTTCGTAAATATGAACAAAAATCGGTTCTCTGGTCACGTAAATGAGGTTAAGCGGACGTTGTTTCCTTGCATCCCTATCAAGAGGGCCGTAATAGATTGGGCGTGTCCCGTAGCGTTGCTCAAAATCACGAACCCAATCAGCGACGTGAGGATATGCAGCCATGACTCCGTTGAGGTCGCCCTTGGCAAATCGTTG
The DNA here is from genome assembly GCA_963968875.1 of uncultured euryarchaeote. Taxonomy (GTDB): domain Archaea; phylum Thermoplasmatota; class Poseidoniia; order Poseidoniales; family Poseidoniaceae; genus Poseidonia. The sequence continues at coordinate 3,029 of CAXAHZ010000103.1, read as the reverse complement.
GTCGTCGTCCATAACTCATCACCTCCTCAGCTAACCGCCGTAATATCAACGATGAAGCCCATACCGGGTTCAACACGCCATCCAATACTCGACTGGATTGGTCCTGCTGCACGGAGGAATCTTGTGACGATGATGTTTCGTTTTATTTCTCCACCGATAAGTGCATTCTCTAAATTAAGAACGACTTCAGCAGACGCCCGTAGCGTGTGCAAAAGTTTCTGGTCCATCTCTTCAGGGTCTACACAAAGCATGAATGAACGTCCTTCTGCTGCAACCTTTCTCATTTGCTGAACAAGTTCAAAACGTCCTTTTTCATCAAGGTCCTCCGGCATCAGAGAACTTGCCGAGTCAAAGACAACAACATCCGCAGATGGGACGGCCGGACTGGCCAGAACGTCCTGGAGCGTCACGTCACTTCGTGATTCAGCGATGGTACCGAAACGACTGATAACCATCAATCGTCCTTCGCGTATTGCATTGGTGATTCCATAACCCACACTTTCCATCTGCTCAATCCAACCTCGTGTGGTTAATTCAGTTGTGACAACGAGTACTTTGATTCCATTTTCAATCATTCCATGAACAAGACGCTGAGAGATGAGGGATTTCCCCGCTCCGACTTTGCCTTGCAGGACATAGAGTGACCGATTGGGCATTCTCAGGCCCATCGAGTCGGCCAAAGAATCCGTTTCAACTTCAAACGGGAAACCGTCTTCAACAGGTTTGTGCGCAATCATGAATGGATTCTCATCAAATTTCATGCAATCTCACCTCCTTGTTCATCGTGGCTGAATGCTGGTATCCTTGTACGGATTCTGAAATGCCTACAAAGAACAGTGATGCATCATCACCATCGGTGTATGTAAGTGCGTTGTCCGAAGCTGTAATCTCAAGGAGATAACCAGGTAGCCAATCGGTTCCGGATGGAGAGATTGACGTCGTTATTGTAGCGGGGGTCACACCGTTGATGAGAAGATCAAACGTCGTACTCATCTCATGAATTCCCGAGTTGAGAACATAGACCGTCATTTCATCATCACCCACTGCGGGGTCTTCAAAACCTACCATCATGGGATCACCGGCGAAATCAACCGACACACCAAGTGCTCCAGATGATTTACGCTCGTCACTTTCTACAGCTCGTGCGACCTTATTCCATTCGTTGATCAATATGGTACTCACACTGCCAGAAACCAGCAATGCCGTGACCAGCATGATGAATGATGATGCGCCGCCGTCTGCCATAATATCAACTCACGCAAAATTATGACCAATCGTAGTTGGACCAACCGTCATCGAAATGCGGTCTTGCCCGATGGTACCTGTGTCGATCCATTGCAGAAACAAGGTTTCTCCAGTGAACCAATTCGTAGATGTGATTCCCGAGGTGTAAACCGTATCAAAGGGCACGGGGTTTGCTCCGTTGGTGAACAACCACATATCATCAAAATCAATCGTTGATGAACCCGTGTTGCTGAAGTTAGCATACACCGCATTGCCCAGTGTTGGGGTCACGCTTCCCGTACCCGAGTTCGTGGCACAAGCGGTGCTACAGGTGATGTCGAGGGTTGGAGCCGAAGAATAATCTCCGTGGCTGGTGATTACCACATTGATTATTGCTCCAGTTCCATCCACTGTATATTCACCAGCAAAACCACCGCCTCCTGTTGAGGAAGCTAATGTGCCGTCAGTGTATCCGGTACCAGGTGTAGCAATGGTGTAGTCCACGACTGCACCATCAAACAATATCCCGTCGTCAATAGTAAAGGTTGGAATGGGTTCATCTGCATCTTCCAGTCGGTCAAGACCGGAATCAATTTGCAGTGAAATGGATTGATATGCCATCGAAAAGACGACAAGCATCGAAATGCCTACAATCAAACCTCCTATTCCAACCGAAGCGCCCATTCACTCTCCTCCACGTAACAATTCCATTTGCCGCCATGATGAGACCAGGGCAGAAAAGGTGAGCAACTCGCGGTGAGGCAAGTGGTCTTCCAATGCTGTTTCTGGGTCACCGGGCTCTGCAAGTTGGACAATTGCCATGACGCTGTTGCCTTCGGTTGGGGTTAACATTCCTGAATCGATTGCTTTCTGAGTAAAACTCACCGCCGCCATGCCTGACATATGGTCCAGCAATAATGCAGAGACTGTCGGCGCTCCGATTTGGTTCGTCGAACCCGTATGTGCCGATGCGGGGGCTTTCAAAAACGGGTTCGCAGCGAGGGCTTGTGCTTCATACAACTCAACCAATGGTGCTTCATCGTCTTCCATCATGCGGGATGAACCGCCGATTTCAACAACTTCTCCAGATGAGGTGATAATCCGATCACCCGATGAGGCTGCATCGTCGCCTTCAACACCTTCGTGATCCGATGAGGATTCAACCTCGCCGGCCGCTTGGGGCAAAGCACCGTCTTCCAATCGTCCCTCAACCATGCGCAATACATCCTCGACCATGTCGAGACGACTGCTGATGAGTCGCTCGAGGCCAGATGTATCAACGGTAGCGGGTGGCAGGTTCACGGGTGCACTTTGAGGTGCGAGTGTCGCTGCTACGTTTGGCACGCTTTGCTGACTGTTAATCCGAGCTCTTGTTGGTCCGGGGGAAATCGTCCATGCGTCCTCTTCACTCAGTATTCCCTGTTCAGGGAATGGTACCTGTTCAATGGCCACATTGGCCAAAATCTTCAGGCGTTCTTCGCTTAGATTCTGCTCTGGATTTCTATTTCCTCCGGAATTTCCACTAAATGGCCATGCCATTTTAATTCCTCCATGTTGGTTCGAGTAAACTCGAACCAAACATCAGATGAGCGGTGTTCCTTGGTTCACTGTAGCCGGGATATTCATTGTCTCGAAGGTCGTTCCACCGCCGCCAACGTGCAGATAGAGTTGCACATTGAAGCCTGGGTTACCTGCTGCGCCTGCTTGGCATGCACCACCTGGGATGGTGATCATAACTGGCATACCTGGGGCAATGACTGCGATGTTAGCGTTGGTTTGGTCCATTTCGTCAACAACGAGTGGAA
>CAXAHZ010000102.1:0-5891 GCA_963968875.1 uncultured euryarchaeote | reverse complement strand
TGGAATGGATGCGTGTGAGTGATGGTGAAATGACCAATGAATATACGCTGACTCCAGGGTCAAGCATGGACTTCAAACTCACCTTAACCTCAAACGTTGCGCGGTCATCATCAGCCTCAATTGTTGTTCAAGCCACCTCAACCGGCTCTGGCGTTTTAACAACGGACGAGTCGGTTGGTCTGAATGTGGACATCAAAGGCCCGGAACTTCCTCCAAATGGCCTTGCCCTACCTCTAGGATTGAGCGTGAGTCAACCTGCAGCCTTGGGGACGATGGGTCTTGGTTGGTTGATTGCGGTGATTGCTATTATGTTGCTTCGTCGTTCTCGTCCAGATAATGATTCAGATTCGTCCGACGACGGTGATCAAGAGGAAGAGGATGAGGAAGAGGAGAAGGAAGAAAGCGAATTGGGATACAATGAATGTCGCCTTGATGACGACAACAAAGTCATCTGTCCTGAATGCGATGCAAAGCTCGGAGTTCCACGAGGAAGCGAGCCACCGTTCCGATTTACCTGTCCAAAGTGCGACAACAAGATTCGTGTCATTGGATGATCAACATCGTTGAGCAATCAAGAGAAATGCAGTGTGTCCAAAAGGTCCGTTGACGGGACGCATTCCACCTTTCGATGCTTTACCCCATTGGCGTTCCATCAGTTCACCGGCCCATTCAACCTTCAATCCTGCTTCTTCACAGGCTTCCCATGCGCGTTCAAGTTGCTGAGTGACCGGGCAGTAGCAAGCGATTCTACCGCCAAACTTTAACGACGAAGCAACCGCATGTATGGCAGGTGGATGGTCGGGTAAATCCAGTATGACTGCATCGAATTCATTACAGTGATTGTGGACGTTTTCCATAACGGTTTCTATCGTCCCCTCGATGTGGTAGTGTGCTGGGAATTCAATCCAACTTTCTCTTGCTCTTCGGAGATTTTCCAACCCGACTTCGGCATGCTCCTGACGCGGTTCAACGGTCACATGAAGGCCACTGTTGCCAAGCACCCTGGCGATGTGGAGCGATAGGCCAGCACTCCCAATGCCTGCCTCTAGTATGGCGTCACCGGACCCTAAGCCAAGCTTTGAGACAAACCAGCCAGCGTCTTTTGAACTGATGGTTTGCGCCCTTCTCAACATTCCTTTGTTGAGTTCGGGTAACCTTGTGGGCATTCTTGTGAGTAATTTTTGGCCAATGCCAACTTGCTGGCCAATGCCAACAGGGGCGATGAGTTCCATTGGATCAAAAACACCAAGTCCTTTGATTTTCCGAGAGCCTGGAGTCATTTCAACGACGTGGACTTTACCCTCTTCTTCTACCAGAACAGCCCATGTGTCGTTGGTCATGTTTCTGCCACCTTCTTCATGTCCTTAAACCTGTGACAATGAACTGAAATTGCTAGGGAATATTACATTAGGAAAAACGCCCGTTTTGACAACGAAGCGAGTGTTTCATATACTGTCCAATTGTTCACCGGTTTATGAAAGGAACCGTCCGCACCATGGCTTTCTCAATCGTCCTGCTCTTTTTCATCAGCACGATGACCGGATTTACGATTAATATGAATCCCGCTGAAGTTCAAGAATCGTTGGACGAAGAGCCTGTTGTCTACAGCGCTGCAACCTCTCCGGGTCACGTTGTTTTCGCTCAATACATCTCGTCTGATAACTGTCCGCACTGCTACAAAGCCGGTGGCGGTTCAGCGGCTCATCACAAACTCAAAACGGACTTCCCCGATGAATACGTTTACGTCACCTACATGTCTGCTAGCTACGGCGATACCGACAGTACTCGTGCAGGAAACGTTGCTCCATATTCATGGCAATGGCCTGCCGGCGGTGCTCCGGATGCTTACTTTGGAGACCGAACTGACCGCAGAGTTAGTGGAGCATCTTCCAACTACGATGCCTATGACTCTGAATTTTCCGCCGGAGGTGGAATGCACTCCACAACAAACTCCTACGGAATGACTGCCGCAATTTCACCCAACGGCGGAACCTTTGACATTGATATTTCCTACAAGTACACCGGCTCGGGCAGTGCTGCATCAAACATGAAACTCTATGCTGCTATCGTTGAAGAAGAATGCACAACTTACACCTATTCAAGCAGTGGAAGTGCCCTCCCACACGGTTACAACTGCTGGATGGGCTGGCTTACTTCTGGAGATACCTACAAAACAAAGAGCAGCGGTTCCGGCTCGTCGTTCGCTAGCGTATCGCCCTCATCCTCTCAACAATCGTTGTCATGGACCTCTGTTCCTACGAACTTGATTGCAGGCGGCTCATCCAATGCAGTCGTTGTCGCAGCCCTGATTAGCGGAAGTCAAGTCAGCGTTGGGGGAAGCAGCCCTCACGTGTATCACGCCATCGATTCAACAATGGGTCCTAGGATGGACATTGGAATAACAGACCTTTCGGTATTGAACGCAGAAGGAGATTCAACTTACATGACCGGCGACATCGTCACCCTCACGGCTGACGTCAAGAATGCCGGTGACCTTGACTATACTTCTGGCGGTCAACTTGAATTCTACTACAAGAACGGAGTTTCAACCACTGTCATTGATACAGCATCCGTTCCAACACTCAATGTCGCTCAAGGATCTCCATTCCTCACCGCTTCTACAACTTTTGACACGTCTTCGCTACCATCCAGTGCGTGGAAAACTACCTTCGGAAGCCGACTCGTAAGCATCACAGGAGATATAGCGGCGAGCAACAACATGAAAGAATCTCAACTTGACCACGACCGTCCTCCTCTCGCTAAGAAGGCGCAAGTTGTGGACACGAATGTCGTAGAACGTGGAGACCACCTCACGATTCTTGCAAAGGGTACCGCAGATGATAACATTGACAACATCGATACCATGACGTTCGATATCGAAGTATCTCCAACAGGATTGTTCCAGTGGGATGCAAGCATCGTGGGCGGAGGAGAGACCGTCGTGTACAGAGATACACCAAACGAAGGACGCCAATATGTGATTTCGCCCACTCTGGACATGCCTGCAGGAGTATACGACATTCGCTCCAGAACCGTAGACGCACGTGGCCAGACCAGCAACTGGGCTGTGTCAACAGGCTCCGATGGATTTGAACTCGCAAACGGTGAACCTACTGTGGTGGCAGACCCTGTACCCTCGGTCATGTGTGATGTGAGTACCAAATTGAGCATGGTCGGTCACATCTCTGACCCTGAAACCCCGCTCAAGGACCTTATTGTGACTTCAAGCAGTCCAAACTTCATAGCATGGCACGCAGACACTCTAGAAGTCGAAGTCTTGTTCCCGTACGATAACGGATGTCCTCTTGGTCAGAAAGGAATTGAAGTCACCGTTGACGATGGAGGCGATTACAGCGATACAGGAATTACACCTTACGGCACTCTCATGTTCAATGTGATTGAAAACGGCCAGCCGCGCTGGTCCGGTTTGCCTCTTCAACTCGTTGACGAGGGAAGCATAGGTTCTCTCATCCTCAATTCCTACGTTACCGATACTGACGATAACGGTGTGACCGTTGACGCAGGAGGCCTTGCGATTGAGATCATGTCACAAACCAACTCCGACCTTATCACTGCAGAACTTGTCCCTACAGCAAACGGAGTGACGCTCAACTTTGCTCCAGTTGACGATGATGTAAACGGAGAGACTGTTGTAACACTTCGTGCAAGTGACGGCCTGCAATTCTCCGACCAAACAGTCACCATCCGAATCAATCCGATTAACGATGCACCAAGAATCGACATGACCGATATTGAAGACTTCCAACTCAAGCGTGGAAAGCAGATGATCATCAATCTAAAATCTCGTACCGTGGATGTAGATAGCCCAATTGAGCAAGCATTCATCACGGTTACTCCAAGCGAACCTGGTGCAGCCCGATACAACATTCTTGACGGAAACATGATTCTTCTCTTTGATGAGACAGGTGAACAAACTGTTACGATCGTTGCTACCGATGGATATGCATCCAACTCCTACACAATGACAGTAGATGTCTTTGATGCGTACCCCTTCTACATTTCAACGGACAATGACGGTAGTGGACTGATGTACCTAAGCATGGAAGACACCTACATTGGGCAAACGCCAACAGCAACAATGCTCTTGACAGAAGATGCACCGGTTTTTACTTCTATTGACGCAACATGGAACCTGTGCAGTGATCTGACAGGTACCTGTGAGGGTCTTAGAGAAACCTCGCTTAATGTGGCAAAATCCAACGTCGGTTGGTCGGAAACACTTGATATTTCATCAATTTTTAACAATGAAGAATTGGCCCGACCTAGCGGTTCCCGTTACATGGATTATTACAAGTTAGAAATTACAGCGGTAGATGAGAACGGTGACGATTACCGCAGCCTTGATGGAGGCGTCAAATTCACCATCACAGAAGAGATGCCAGCTCCAGCAGACATGGAGGACGAGATGCTCACGGATTACATTCTAGACCTTACTTCTGACATTGAAACACTCGAGGCTTCCATCGCCAGTGGCGAAGGGGATGTTGAATCAATGGAAGGAGAACTCGTAACTCTCAAAGAAGAATTTGATGTGGCATGTTCAGATGAACGTGCAAACTGCCCAGAAGATGATGTCCAAAGCTCCTCCAAAACGGAAGGGGCAGGCTTGGATACAAATCTCATTATCATGGTGATTGGAATTCTTATCGTAGCCTCGTTGCTTGGACTCATGTTCATGCGTAGCGGTAGAGATGAAGTGATCGAGACAAAGTGGAACGAAGCGACATTGCCAGTTCACGACGCAGTGGCCAACTCAATGTACGGTGGTGCCCAAGAAATCTTCCAGCAACCCGTTGCGCACGCAGCGCCTGTCGCTCACCAACATCCGGTTGCACATGTTGCGCCCATTGCCACACCACAAGTGACTACAACCCAGATCACCTACAACATTCATGACAGCGTGGTTTCGGGTGACGTGACGCCTGGTGCTCCAGCCCCTCCTGCCCCTGTGGCAGTTGCAGGACCTCCACTGCCGCCCAGTGGCCTTCCAGCTGGATGGACAATGGAGCAGTGGGCATACTACGGTCAACAATATCTGGACCAGATGAACCAATACTGATTGCAGCATTTTTACCGGGTAAGCGTTTCTTGCCCAAAGCATACCCCTAAAGGGGAGCACAACGAGGGAAGTAACGTGGCAGACGAAGAAGATACCGAGCCTATCCTAGACGGGGCCGACGAAGAAATCGTCTCCGCCCCTGAGGAAGTGGTCACAGTGTGGGCCCCTGAGGCAGGAGGCACCGACGAAGTTGTTGCCGCTTCGATTGAGGAGTGGATTTCGGGAGTCGAATTTGAATCAACTGCCGATGTCCCTATGCCCGAACGACTTGTCGACCAGGTTATTGGTCAGGAAGCGGGCTCTGTTGTTATCAAGAAAGCCGCAGAACAACGTCGTCACATGCTGATGATTGGAGACCCAGGTACAGGGAAATCAATGCTCGCCCGCTCGATGACAGATTTGTTGCCACGAGATGCCTTGGAAGACGTCCTTGTTTATCCAAACGAAGACGATGAAAACGTCCCCCGTGTACGTACAGTTCCATCTGGACGTGCCGATCGTATTGTCAAAGTCCAAAAAGAAGCCATACGTGTGCAGCGTGAAAAGTCTCAAAAGATGTTGTTCATAGCATTTGCAGCGATTGGGTTTCTTATCTTAATCGCAGCATTGCAATCTGGAGATTTGTTCACCTTACTCTTTGGAGGTTTCCTTCTCGTCTTCGGTTACATGTTCATCCGTAGTCGCTTAGGCTCGGTTGATGACAGCAGAATACCAAAAGTATTAGTCAAGCATGAACCAAATGCTCTTCCTTCTTTCATTGATGCAACAGCCACCCTTTCCGGCTCTTTGCTCGGAGATGTTCGCCACGACC
>CAXAHZ010000101.1:0-5899 GCA_963968875.1 uncultured euryarchaeote | reverse complement strand
ACGGCTTCAGTTGATTGGGAATTCTCCCCAATTCCCGTAAATTCATAGTCGTTTGAGTCAATAAAACGAATCAGCCAATTGAGGAGCATGGCGTTAACGAGTAGATTAGAGCCCATCGTCATCCCTCCCCAAAGTGCACCCAGACGGGCACTTCGCCAGAGACCTTCTGCGGACGAAAGACCATCCGATCCAAAGAAAGACCCGATGAGAGGTTCAACAACGTACAATCCAGCCAAAATAAGCATACCACCTGCTGCAGTGGAAGGGAAGATTTTACCCATATCACGGCTGAATTCGGTTAGAATAGCTGAGAGAAGTGAGAGAATCATCACTGCAAAGGCTACCTGGGCAAAGTCAAGTCCGAAAAACACTGAAACTCCTTCCCCCATGTTGTCATCTTGAGAGTAAATTCCGAGCCACCACACTGCAACCATGAGAGTGATCAACATTCCACCCAAGCGAGAGGTGCTGGCTGCTTTATCGAATACTTCTTGCAAATTGCGAGGCTTTAGGCGCCTGATAATACGCTCAGCAAATTCGTAGTCGCTCACCGATGCGCCACCCCCTGAGGGCTGCTCTCCACCCATCGGTGGCGTGCTTATCGCAGTGGGTTCAACCTCGGACATACGAGTTCCTTCTTTGTCACATCTTATGAAACCTGTCGCTTTGGAGGGGTTGATGGTGACCGACTCGCGAGTGTCTCAGCCCCGCCGAAAGCAGATTTTGAGGGGTCTAAAACAAACACAGGGAATACCGCACATCATGGGGATCATCAACGTGACAAACGATTCCTTCTTTGAAGGAAGTCGTGCGTTACTGGCTGAAAACGCCATTCAGCGCGCCATAGAAATGTGGGAATTGGGTGCGACTTGGGTTGACATTGGAGGTGAATCCACTCGCCCAGGTGCAGAGCCTGTTGATGAAGAAACTGAATCAGGAAGAGTTGTCCCCGTTATCCGAGCCTTGAGGAAGGCGAATCCAGAGGGTTTGATTTCAGTAGATACAAGGCATGCATCTGTTGCAGATAAAGCCCTCTTGGCTGGAGCGGATATGGTGAATGATGTCTCTGGACTACGCGACCCAGCAATGCTGCAAACAGTGGTAAAATGGGGGTCTTCTGTGTGCATTATGCACATGCAAGGAGAACCAGGGACGATGCAAAAGGAACCACATTACGAGGACTGTGTTGAAGAGGTGCGAGATTACCTTGACAAACAGTCCGCACAACTTACCCAACTCGACCACCCTAGGGAGATGATTGCACTTGACCCTGGGATTGGATTTGGTAAGAACCACGAACACAACATCGCCCTTCTCGATGCAGGAAGAGCCATTGCGTCACAACCTGCCTCCCCCGTTTTATGGGGAGTTTCTCGCAAACGAATCATCGGCCACCTTACCCATCAAGAACATGCAGATGATCGATTGTATGGAACGCTTGGAATCGCAGCGATTGCGGCATTGAAAGGCATTGATATCCTTCGAGTCCATGATGTCCAAGCACACATCGACCTTTTTGCAGCAATGAGACCGTTTCTCTGAAGCTCACAAACCGCCAAGTAAAATCACGGGAGCAACCCACGCACCTGCCATGGAGCCTAGATTTGTCAGAGCTGTTACTAACAGAACTTTTCCGGCAGGATTTGACCAGAAGGCTGAGAAATCGTCCAATTTCAAGAATTGTTGAAGGTCATCGGCTGTTGGCTCAGCAACTTTGAGTTGAACATACCCCGCAAACCATCCTGCAGCTAACGCAGGATTAAGCGAAGTGATTGGCGAGGCAGCAGCAGCTGTAAGAATCGCCAAGGGATGACCGCGAGCCACAATGCATCCTATGGCCGCAAAAACAGCGTTGGCCACCGTCCAAATCGTGAAAAATTTGATCCAATCAACGCCATCACCGTTGGCAACAAAGCCAGCAATAACTGCGATCAGCACGAGAGGCATGGCCCATGGAAGTGCTCTGACAATACGAGAACGCTGAGGAAGAACGGTCAATTCCTCCAATTTTGATGGCGGTGAAGGTTGAACAAGTTGCTTTGCCACACCGTTTAAATGCCCAGCACCAAGAACCGCAAGGACCTTTTTATTTGGGTCAAGTTCCAAAAGTTTAGCAGAAATATACGTATCTCGTTCATCGATAAGAACTTCACCCGCTCCTGGGGAGAATCCTTTCAATTCATCCATCATTGAGGACAGAAGATCTGTATCCTGCAGCAACTCATTGACATCAAGGTCATCATCTTCATCCTCATCTTCCAGTAAGCTGGTAAGCAATCGCCATTTTTCTCGGAACCTCATTCGCCTCCAAGCCCTGCGCAAGGTCACTTGTATATCTCGGTCAACAAGAGCGATTTCACACCCTGCTTCTTCGCCGACTTGAACGGCAGCAAGCAATTCTGCCCCTGGTTGTTGACCTTCATCAAGACCGAGTTTTCTCTGCTCTGCAGAAAGCATGGATTGGAGCAGTACCATCGGGGCTTTACCCTCTTTGACTACTTTTAGTAATCCTTCTTTGTCCAAACGCCGATCGCTAACCAAGGTCTCATAACGGCTTTGACACAATTCCACCGCAACAATATCCGGCTTGTACAGAGCAATCTGCTCCCTAACCGCTTCAACCGAAGCTGTCGCAATGTGCGCAGTTCCCAAGAGACGAAGGTTGTCGTTAACATCAACAATGGGGTTTTTTTCAACCACAAGCACACCTCATTCTCTATTCAAATGAGCTTGCTACGAATGCTATACTAAGTTCAGAAGGAGATTTGTACATTCTCACGAACGTGGGCAGCAACGGTCCAAAGTTCGCGTCGCTCGCATCCCTTGAATCCAGCAACAATGTTGGTTGGAATCATCTGTATGGCCTTGTTGAAGTTGGTTGATGCAGCGTTGTAGAATTCACGGCGGTCGGCGATTTGGTTCTCCAAGGAAACGAGTTTGTTTTGCAAGTCCATGAAGTTAGCATTTGCTTTCAGATCGGGGTATTGTTCAGAGACCATATTGATTCGGGGAATCATGCCTGAAAGAATCCCTTCGGCTGCAGCGACTCCTGCGACGTCTCCACGACCGAGTGCACCGGCAGCGGCTTGACGTGCTTTTGCGAACTCGTCAAAAATACCGGCTTCATGCTCGGCATATCCCTTAACAATGCTGACAAGGTTTGGTATCATGTCGTACCGTTGATTGAGTAAAATGTCAATGTCAGACCACGATTTGTGAGCGTTTTCTTCAAGACGAATCAAACGATTCCAGGTTGTGAAGAACCAAATAATCAATATTAAAATCACCACTGCGGCGATACCTGCGACGACATAAGTCATGTTAACCATGAAACTTGCTGGTGTTGTTTAGTTATTGAAACCTTCTCTCAAATCCTCAAATCCATGAGCAAGATGATGAACAACAACAGTTTGGCATCGGTTAGGGACCTGCATTAAAACAAGGCCCGGAACATAAACCATAGGAGTTGGTGATATTGATCGAAACCGTGCTTATTTTCCTCGGTGTATTTTGTATCGCATTTGCCTTCGCGCCCGCTGGCCTAGGAGGAGGTATGCTCTTTGTACCCCTTTTGCACTACGTCGCTGGCTTGCCCATTGACGGCACCTTGTTAGCAATTTCATTATCACTTACAGCAGTGGTAAGTTATGGAAGTGGACTTGCTCACCGTAAGAAAGGACATCACGACGATAAAGCCATCAAATCAGCACTGTTTGGCGCTGTACCCGGGGCCCTTTTAGGCGTTGGAATCGTTATTTTACTCGGGGAGAACCTTGACTCTGTCTTCAAGATGATCAGCGTAGCCATATTGGTTTGGGCATTAATCAAAACTCGGAAAAAAATATTGACTGGAGAAGTCAACGAAGAAGCAGAAAAGGTTGAACGCTCATTTCCAATAAAGCACCTTCATCTTCGATTGGGAGCAGCGAGCGGCGGTATTCTGTCGTCTGTACTTGCAATAGGTGCTGGAGTCGTCTATGTTCCCGTATTGCAACAGAGTGCAGGCTTGAATGCTCGGAAATCCATAGGATCAAGCCTCCATCTCATGATGGTCGTTGTACCAATAGCCATTGCAACTCATCTGATATTCATTTCCACAGTTGAACGAGATGCTTTGGTGGACCAGATTGGAATGATTTTTGGGCTAACCATACTGACCTTTGTTGGCGCACGAATGGGCGCTCAATTTGGTATGCGATATATTTCTTCGGAGAACATTATGAAGATATTCATGGGATTAGCTACCGTTGTCCTCATCCGTTACTTGTGGGACCTAGGCGGACTTATTGGTTGATGGATTCAATAATCATGGCGATACCTTGACCGCCTCCGATGCAAGCAGTAGCGACACCGTAACGGCCTCCACTTCGCTGCAATTCATGGGCAAGTGTGAGAACCAGACGGGTCCCAGTTGCCGCAAGTGGGTGACCGATTCCTACGGCCCCGCCGTTGACATTTACCTTTTCAACATCGATTTCCAAATCTTTGATGCAAGCAACTGCTTGGCCTGCAAATGCCTCGTTGATTTCCCAACGGTCGATATCATTGACTGTGAGGCCGGCTTTTTCCAAAGCCTTGCGTGAAGATGGTACGGGACCGTAGGACATGATCGCAGGTTCCAATCCAACAATACCCCATGAGACAATTCGCGCCAGGGGTTTGTCTCCGTCTTTTTGGGCTTTTGAAGCTGATTTGATAACAACTGCAGCGGCACCATCAACCACACCCGATGCATTTCCTGCCGTAACGAATGATTCGGGTCCAAACGCCGTAGGGAGGCGTGCAAGACTTTCCTCGGTCGTCCCTCGAACAACATGGTCTTCATCCTTGTGTGTTAGAACGGTATCGCCTCGGCGAGAACTGATGGTTACTGGAATAATTTCTTGCTCAAAAACATCGTTGTCAATTGACGCTGCAACTCGGGAGTGCGATAGGGCAGCGAAGGCGTCAATCTCTTCCCGAGTGACATTCTTTCGCTTGCAGAGTTCATCGGCGGTTTGCGCCATGAATAAGCCACAAGTCATGTCTTGGAGATTGGTCATCATGTAATCCTCAACCTTGGGAGAGCGACCAAGTTTCCATCCTTCACGACCACCACGCATGACGTGAGGCGCCTGTGAGAGGTTTTCCATTCCACCCGAAACGACGGTTTCTGCCTCAGCCAACATAATCATTTGAGCACCGGTCACGATGGATTGAATGCCTGACCCGCAAATACGAGAGAGTGTGAGCATGGGTACTTCGTGGGGAACTCCGCCTTGAAGGCCAGCATGACGGGCGCCGTAGATGGATTGAGCACAGGTTTGTAGCGCATACCCCATTACAACATGGTCGACCGATTCAGGATCGGTTCCTGTACGTTCCAGCGCAGCCTTTATGGCGATTCCACCGAGGTTTTGGGCGCTAAGAGTTTTTAGAGCACCACCGATTTTACCGTCACCACGCTTTCCTCCGACCCATTCACAAAACGGTGTACGTGCACCGCCAACTATCACAACGTCTTCGCTCATGGTTCATCCCAAAAGGGGGAGGGTCATGAACATCACTGTATGCTAGACTAGCCAAAAAGAGAACTGTTGTCAAGCCCGTTGTTGCTTACCATCAAGGGAATCGCAACAATAAGACCACAGATTCCACCACAAAGTGCAACCATGAACATGCCAATTCCTGAGATCAATCCCGAATTAGCCGATATGATCTCATATTCTTCCTCGCTGAGGTCGCCATCTTCATACATTTGGTCATAGATATCGTCTGTCATCGTTAATTCAACGCCACTCAATACCGAACTAACGAGGATCGCTGCGAACAGAAGATGAACACCCCGACGCTGATAGGATACGAGCATAACACCTCCACCGATGGTTGCTCCCGCCGTTGCAAGTCCTGCTGCATAGAT